>JAKAOD010000175.1 GCA_021823365.1 Actinomycetes bacterium
GCAGGCGGGGAGGCGGGCGGGGAGGCAGGCGGGGAGGCAGGCGGGAAGGAAGTCAGCCGGCGGTGGTCGGCGGGGCCCTACGTGATCGGCGGCGGTCCGGGGAACGGCTCGCCCCTGTCCACCGCTGCCAGGAGGCCGGCGAGCTCGTGGGGGTACACGACCGCGTCGGTCGCACGGAGCTCGCGCCGGGGCCACCAGCGCCACCCCGTCACCGAGCGGCGCTCGAGCTCCGTCCACGCCGTCGGGCGCACGGAGAAGCGCTCGGTCGGCACCACGAAGTACGACTCGTCCTGGTCGAAGTGGAGCCCTCCGAATGTGAAGGACGTCTCCCGTCGCCAGCGGACGGGACCGAGGTCGCCGACGACGTGGCCGGTCTCCTCGCGCACCTCGCGTCGGGCGGCGTCCTCCAGCCCCTCGCCCGGCTCCGCCCCGCCGCCCGGCGTGAACCAGAACTCCGGCGCCGAGGGCACGTCGGGGTCTCGGCCCGAGAGCAGCAGGACCGCCCCGGCCTCGTCGACGAGCACGACCCGCGCCACCCTCCGGCGGGCCGCCGTTCCCGCGCCGGTGCCGCCGGTGCCGTCGGTGCCGCCGGTGCCGCCGGTGCCGTCGGTGCCGCCGGTGCCGTCGGGTGATCGCACCCGACGAGCGTCGCGCACGGAGCGCGTCGGGAGCGACCGCGTGCGGGCCTCGGGGTGCCGTGCGGCCCGCCGGTAGGCTCGTGCGACCGATGTTCCGCCCCCTGCCCAACGACGCCGACTTCGTCGCTCTCGAGACCGCCGAGCTCGAGCGGTGGCGCACGCACCGGACCTTCGAGCGCTCGGTGGAGGGCCGCCGTGGGGCGGAGCCGTGGGTCTTCTACGAGGGCCCGCCGACCGCCAACAACCGGCCCGGCCTGCACCACGTGTGGGCCCGCGTCTACAAGGACCTCTTCTGCCGCTTCCGCACGATGCGCGGCTTCCTCGTCGAGCGACGGGCGGGCTGGGACACCCACGGGCTCCCCGTGGAGGTCGAGGTCGAGAAGCGCCTCGGCGTGAACAGCAAGCGCCAGATCGAAGAGCAGGTGGGGATCGCCGAGTTCGTCCGGCTGTGCCGGGAGTCGGTCCTCGGCTACGTCGAGGACTGGAAGGCGCTCACCGAGCGCATCGGCTACTGGACGGACCTGGAGGCCGCGTACTGGACCTTCGACCGGTCCTACGTCGAGTCCGTGTGGTGGCACCTGAAACGGCTCTTCGACAAGACACTCCTCTACGAGGACCTGAAGGTCGTCCCGTACTGCCCCCGATGCGGGACGGCCCTGTCCAGCCACGAGCTCGGCCAGCCCGAGGTGTACACCGACGAGGAGGACGAGTCGGCCTACGTGCGGCTCGCGCTCGTCGACCCCGACCCTTCGGTGGTGGGCGACGCCCGGTGGCTCGTGGTCTGGACGACGACGCCGTGGACCCTCCTGTCCAACACCGGCGTCGCCGCGCACCCCGACCTCGACTACGTGGTCGTCGACGGGATGGTCGTCGCCGAAGCCCTCGCCGACGCGGTCCTGGGCGAGGGTGCGGCGGCGCGGGCGACGAAGAAGCTCCGGGGCCGCGCGCTCGCGGGGCTCCGCTACCGGCGGCCCTTCGAGGCGGTGGCGGTGGACCCCCGCGACCAGCGGCGCGGCTGGCGGGTGGTGCTGGCCGGCTTCGTGACGACCGACGAGGGGACCGGGCTCGTCCACCTCGCGCCCGCCTTCGGCGAGATCGACCGCGAGGTGGGCAAGGCCGAGGGCCTCCCGACCCTGAACCCCGTCGGGCCGGACGGCCGGTTCACCGCCGCGGCCGGGGAGCCGTTCGCGGGCCGCCCGGTGCGCGAGACCAACGACCTCGTGAACGACGGCCTCGAGGCCGGGGGGCTCCTGCTGCGGCGCCACCTCTACACCCACACCTACCCGCACTGCTGGCGGTGCGGCACCGCCCTCATCTACTGGGGGAAGCCCAGCTGGTACGTGGCGACGTCGGAGCGGAAGGCCGACCTGATCGCCGCCAACCAGAAGGTCGCCTGGCACCCGGCGTACATCAGGGACGGCCGCTTCGGGGAGTGGCTGGCGAACAACGTCGACTGGGCGCTCTCGCGCGACCGCTACTGGGGCACGCCGCTGCCGATCTGGCGCTGCGACGACGGCCACGTCCTGTGCGTGGGCTCCATGGCCGAGCTCGCCGAGCTGGCGGGCCGGGACCTCTCGGGGGTCGACCCGCACCGCCCGACGATCGACGAGGTGACCTTCCCCTGCCCGAAGTGCGCGTCGGTCGCCGGCGCGCAGGTGGCCGCGGGCGCAGCCACCGGCTACGTGGAGTCCGAGCTCCCCGTCGCGACCGCGCGGCGCGTCGAACCGGTGATCGACGCGTGGTTCGACTCGGGGTCGATGCCCGCCGCGCAGGTCGGGTATCCCCACCGTCCCGGCTCCAAGGAGGCGATGCGGTTCCCCGCCGATCTCGTCGTCGAGGCCATCGACCAGACGCGGGGATGGTTCTACTCGCTGCTCGCAGTCAACGACCTCGTCTTCGGCAAGGCCCCCTACCGCAACGTGATGGTCCTCGGCCACATCGTCGACGCCGGCGGCCGCAAGATGTCCAAGTCGCTCGGGAACGTCGTCGACCCCTGGGAGCTCGTCGAGAGCCGTGGCGCGGACCCGCTCAGGTGGTGGATGTTCTCGCAGGGCTCGCCCTGGACCGCCACGCGCGTGAGCCCCGGAGCGATCGACACCGCGATGCGCGACACGCTCCTCACCTTGTGGAACACGGTGAGCTTCTTCACGACCTACGCGTCGCTGAACGGGTTCACCCCCGGCGATCCCGGCGTGCCCGAGCCTGCGGCCCGGAGCGTGCTCGACCGATGGGCGCGGTCGCGGGTCGCCTCGACGCTCGCCGCGGTCACCGAGTCCCTCGACCGCTACGAGCCCCTGGAGGCGGCGACGGCGCTCGGCCGGCTCGTCGGCGACCTCTCCAACTGGTACGTCCGTCGGAGCAGGCGGCGGTTCTGGCGCACGGACCCCGGCGCCCCGCCCTCCGACGCCCTGGCCGCGCAGGCGACGCTCCACGAGGCGCTCGTCACGGTCTCGCTCGTGCTCGCGCCGTTCTGCCCCTTCGTGGCCGACCGGCTGTGGCGCGAGCTCGGCGCCGCGAAGGACGAGGCCGACTCGGTGCACCTCGCCACATGGCCCGGGGTCGGCGCGGAGGCGATCGACCGCGACCTCGAGGCGCAGATGTCGCTCGCGATGCAGCTGTCGTCGCTTGGGCGCGCCGCCCGGAGCGAGGCGGGGGTGAAGGTGCGCCAGCCGCTTTCGCGCGCCCTCGTCTTCGTCGCGCCGGGCGCCCCGTCCATCCTCACCGACGTCGTGGCCGAGGAGCTGAACGTCGACGAGGTCGTCGAGTCAGAGGACCTCCGCGAGCTCGGGGACGTGCTCACGTTGGAGCTCGTCCCGAACTTCCGTGCCCTCGGCCCGAGGCTCGGGGAGGCGGTGAAGGAGGTTCGCGGCGCGCTTCGGGCCATCGACGCGGCCGCGGCCGCCGCCGCGCTCGACGCCGGGGTCCCGGTGACCGTCGAGCTGTCCGGCGGCCCCGTCGCGCTCGGGCCCGGCGAGCTCGAGCTGCGGGTGCGGGGGCAGGCGGGTTTCACGGTCTCGCGCGAAGGAGGCGCGGTCGTGGTGCTCGACCTCACGATGGACGACGACCTGCGCCGCCGGGGGCTCGCCCGCGAGGTCGTCCGCCACGTCCAGGACCTCCGAAAGGAGCGTGGCCTCGAGGTCTCGGACAGGATCCGCCTCTGGCTGACAGGCGTCGACCCGGCCGTCTTCGAGGCGGTGGGCCGGGAGGTCCTCGCCGTCGAGGTCGCGGCGGGCCCGGGGCCGGGCCTTGCGTCGCCGCTCCCGGTCGACGGGACCGAGGCGGTCTCGGCCTGGCTCGAGAAGGCGTAGCGGCCCGGCGCCCAACTGGGGCGGCCGTCAGCGAGGGTGCCGGCGGGGCGGCCGTCAGGCCCCCCGGATGAGGGTCATGTGTCCGGCAGGAAGCTCGTGGGCGAGTCGCCGTAGGTGACGTTGGTCCCGACCTGGTGGACCGCCTGCACGAGCTCGTGCACGAAGCTCGTGGCTGTGACCGTGCCGAGGCCCGTCGCCAGGTTGTACGCGGCAGTTGCGGAGAAGCCGTCGACGGTGGTCGTGACCTTCTTCGCCGATGTTGTGAAGTAGACGGACGTTGTCCCCGCCGTCACGCTCACGATCCCCGGGTCGTGCGCGGCCTTCATCGCGTAGAGGGCGGGATCGATCATTCCGAGCGGACGGTGTGTGTTCAGCTGGTCGGCGATCGCCACGATGCCGGCGAAGAGAGGGGTCGCCTCGCTCGTCCCGCCGATCGGGAACCACCCGGCGCTCCCCGGCAGGCTGAGGTAGATGTTGACCGCGCCGGAGACCGACGCGCTCATCGAGATGTCGGGCACTCCCCGCCGGGTCCCGACGACTCCCGCGACCCCGGCCTGGTACGAGGGGCGGGTGAACACCGTGGAGAGCCCGCCGCTCGAGGCGGTGGGGGAGCCGTTCAGCCTGGTGTCGTTCCACACCCTGACGGGGGCGACGGCCCGCCCGCGTGTGTCCAGGGTGAGCTGCGTCCCGCCGACCGCCGTCACGAGCGGGTCGGACGCCGGCCACCCGACGTCGCGGAACGGGAAGTACTGCGCGCCTGAGGCTGTCACGGCCTGGGTGGGCCCGGAGTCGCCTGCCGCGGCGAGGACCGTGATCCCGCTGCGGTAGGCGTTCTGGTAGGCGCCGCGCAACCTGAGCAGTGTGGCTGGTCCGCTGAAGGTCGCTTCGCCTGCGCCGAAGCTCTGGCTGATCACGTCGCCGAGGCGGTGGCTGATCACGTAGTTCTCGGCGTTCACGATTGTCGGGAAGCCGGTGACCCCGACGGTCTCGGCGGTCGCGGTCTCCACGAGCAGGATCTTGGCGCCGGGCGCGACCGCGTGCGACCACTCGACGTCGAGGGTCGTCTCTTCGGCCCACGACGTCGCTGTCGGGATGGTGGGTGCGTACGTGGGCACGGGGCCGTACTTCAAGATGGTGAACGCCGGCGGCGGCGCCAGCCCGTACTCCCGGTCGAAGACGGCCAGGTCCTGGCGGATCTCCGGAGCGCCGAAGGAGTCGACGACGACGATGGTCTCTCCCCGCCCGTTGAGCCCCTCGCGGAAGAGGGGCAGCTCGTTGTAGGCGGCCTCGATCTGGGAAGGCCCGTAGCACAGGGTGCCGTAGCTCGCCAGGCAGAACCGCTCGGTCGGGGGCTTCGAGAGCGGCGCGGAGACGAGCGTCCGGACGAGCGGCTGCAGCCGCAGGCCGGCCGGCTGCCCGGCGGCGAGGGGCGTCCCTCGGCCCTGGACGGACGAGCCCGGGACGGACGAGGGTGCCGCGACGAGCCAGCCCGCGACGAGCGCCGTCCCCGCCACGCCGGCGAGGAGGAACCTTCTGCACAGGCGCCCCACGGTCCCCCTCCTTGGCCTCCTTGGCCTCCTTGGCCCGACGGCGGCTCAGCCGTCCCCGAATTCTTCGGGTGGCGGCTCAATATAGACGAGCAGCCCCGGCGAACTGGCCGCAGAGTCACGCCCTGAGGATCGCTCGGCGAGCGCGGGTATGGTTGCCGTCGTGGCGAAGCGCAAGCTCTTGAAGCCGATCGTCGCGGTCGTCGGCGTGCTGGGCACGATGGCAAGCATCTGGTGGTTCGCCCTGAAGCCACGGCGCAGGCGCGAGCAGTAGCTCCGGTCGTGCGCTCCTCGTGCATCCCGCGCCCGGCGCGGCCAGGCGTCCGTGCGCCACGCGGCCAGGCGACCGCGGGCGAGCCGGCGGAGGTCGAGCTCTCGACGAGCACCGCCCCTCGATGAGCACCGCCCCTCGATGAACGTCTTCTTCTTCGGATGCCGTGGCTCGACGCCGGTGTCGGGCGACGAGTACCGGCGCTACGGCACCGCGACCTCGTGCATCGGCATCGGGACCGGCGCCGCGGCCAGCTACGCGGACGCAGTCGCCCGCAAGGCGGCCCCGCGCCTCGTCCTCGACGCCGGTACCGGCTTCATCAACCTCGAACGGGTGCTCGATGGCGAGCCGTTCCGCGGGAGCGTGTGCATCACCCACCTCCACTGGGACCACACCCACGGGCTCCCGTTCCTCCGGGAGGCCTTCCTTCCGGGACACCGCGTGGACGTCTACGTCCCCGGGCAGGGGGGCCCGGGCGACGCCGAGTCGGTCATGAGCCGCGCCTTCTCGCCCCCGCACTTCCCGGTGCCGATCGGCACACTCGGCGACTCCTGGTCGGTCTCCGGGATCGAGCCGGGCACGAGAGAGCTCGAGGGCCTCAGCATCCGAGCCGAGGAGATCCCCCATAAGGGCAGCCGGACCTTCGGCTACCGCGTGTCGGACGGGACGTCGTCGCTCGCGTACCTCCCCGACCACAAGCCGCTCGCCCTCGGGCCCGGCCCGGAGGGCCTCGGCGAGTACCACCCCGCCGCGCTCGCGCTCGCCGCCGGCGTCGACCTGCTGGTGCACGACTCGCAGCACACGGCCGCGGAGCTGCCGGAGCCCGCGTACCTGG
>JAKAOD010000176.1 GCA_021823365.1 Actinomycetes bacterium
TCTCTGCAACTGGGCTCTGTGCGACTGGGCTCTGTGCGACTGGGGCTCGGGACGTCAGGTCGTCCCGGCGCCCGGGTCAGCCGCCTGGGGTCGGGCCCTTGGCGATCTCTGCGAGGAACTCGTCGTTGCTCTTGGTCGTGCGCAGCTTGTCCATCAGCAGCTCGAGCCCGGCGGCGGCGTTCCCTTCGCTCGCCAGCGCGTTCAGCACCCGCCGGAGCTTCCACACCTGCTGCAACTGGCCGCGGTCGAAGAGGAGCTCCTCGTGGCGGGTCGAGCTCGCGTTCACGTCGATCGAAGGGTAGAGCCGCCGTTCGGCGAGCCGGCGGTCCAGGCGCAGCTCCATGTTGCCGGTCCCCTTGAACTCCTCGAAGATGACCTCGTCCATCTTCGACCCGGTCTCGACGAGCGCGGTGGCGAGGATCGTGAGCGATCCGCCCTCTTCGATGTTCCGCGCGGCGCCGAAGAACTTCTTCGGCGGGTAGAGCGCCCCGGAGTCCACGCCGCCCGACATGATCCGGCCGGTCGCCGGCTGCGCGAGGTTGTACGCACGGGCGAGACGGGTGATGCCGTCGAGGATGATGACGACGTCGCGGCCCAGCTCGACGAGCCGCTTCGCTCGCTCGATCGCGAGCTCCGCAACGGCGGTGTGCTCGTCGGAGGGTCGGTCGAACGTGGACGCCACGACCTCGCCCTTCACCGACCGCCGCATGTCGGTCACCTCTTCGGGACGCTCGTCCACGAGCAGCACCATGAGGTGCACCTCGGGGTTGTTCGCCTCGATGGAGTGCGCAATCTGCTTCATGACGGTCGTCTTGCCGGCCTTCGGGGGCGACACGATGAGCCCGCGCTGGCCCTTCCCGATCGGAGAGAGGAGGTCGACGATCCTCGCCGTCACGTTGTCCTTCGCCCCGGGCAGCTCGAGCGACAGCTTCTCGTCGGGGAACAGCGGGGTGAGGTCCTCGAACCGCGGCCGCTGGCGGGCCGCCTCGGAGTCCAGGCCCGACACCGTGTCGATGCGCAGGAGCGCCGGGTACTTCTCGCTGGTCGACGCGGGCCTGCAGGCACCCTCGACGTAGTCGCCCTTTCTCAACGCGAACCGGCGCGCCTGGCTGATCGACACGTACACGTCCTTCGGCGACGGCAGGTACCCGTCGCAGCGCAGGAAGCCGTAGCCCTCGTCGCGCAGGTCGAGGAGCCCGCGCACCTCGACGAGCTCGCCTTGGTAGGGCGCGTCCTGGCTCGCCACGCCCTGGAGGTCGCGCTCGCCGCCAACCTGGCCGCGCTCGCGGCCGCGACGGCGCCGGTTCCGGCGATTGCCTGGCTCGACGTTGGCCGCCTGGGAGTAGCGGCCCTGCTGGCGCTGGCTCTGACGCCCGGCGCCGTTGGTCGTACCCCCCTCGTGAGTCTGTGGGACTTCGACGGGCACGGTCTCGACGGCCACGGTCACGGGCAGGGTCTCGAAGGCGGCGACCTCGGCGCCGGCGTGCGCGCCGCTCGCGGACATCGCGGCGCCGGACCCGCCGGCTGCACGGTCGTCGGCCGCCGCGTCACCGGCGGCGGACGCCGGCTCGGGCTCCGTCTTCGCCCTCGACGCCGCCGCGGCACGCTGGGGCCCGTGGGTCGCCCCGTTGGTCGACGTGGCCGCCTCCGAGGCGCTGGCGGTGTGCCCGTTCGTCCCGTTCGACGAGGTCACGCCGGCCGCCTCCAGGATGCGGTCGATGATGTCGGACTTCTTCGTACGCGACGTCGTCTTGAGCGACATCGCCTGCGCGATCGCATGGAGCTCGTCACGCTCCTTGCCCTCGAGCACCGACCGTTCGAGCTGCTCTTCCGCAGTCATCGGTCTCCTATCTCATGACGGGTCGCGCGAGTCGTGGCGAGGCCACGCCGCGCGAGGACGGAACACGGGTGAAGGACGAGCGCCCCGCGCCTCCTGCTCCCGCGTACCACCGGTGGCGTCACAGGTAAGGACCGGTCTTCGGGCCGCCGCCCTGAGCGCCGTTGCCCGGTGGGATGCACCCATCGTAGCGGCTGTCCGCGGTCTCGGCAAACACCCCGGCACGCTTTCGACGAAGCATGCGGCGGGCGCAGGCTTGGCGGCTGTCAGGGCTGCGGCGTCGCCCGCTCCCTCGTGCGAATCGAGACAACATCCCGTGCGCCCCGTTCATTCCCTGTTCGCCCCGTGCCCACTCCCCCGCCCGGCCGCCCGCCCGGCCGCCCGCTCCCCTACGGTCCGCGCCGCAGCTCTGTGCGGGGCCGTCAGAGCCCGAGCGCTTCGAGGACCGCGTCGAGGTCCGCGTCGACCACCGAAGGCACGGAGATCTGGCTGATCGCAAGGTCCGGGTCCTTCAACCCGTGACCGGTGAGCACGCACACCACCGTGGAGCCGGGTGGGATCTCGCTCTTCAGCATCCCCGCCACTGCCGCCGCGGAGGCCGCCTCGCAGAACACCGCCTCCTCGCTGGCGAGCATGCGGTAGGCGTCGAGGATCTCTGCGTCGCTCACTGCGCGCACCGCCCCTCCGGACTCGGCTGCCGCCGCGGTTGCGGCGTACCAGCTGGCGGGGTTCCCGATCCTGATGGCGGTCGCGATCGTCTCGGGGTGCTCCACCGGATGGCCGAGGACGATCGGCGCGGCGCCCTCCGCCTGGAAGCCGAGGAGCCTCGGCACGTTTGGCGACCGTCCGGCCGCCCGGTACTCGAGGTACCCGCGCCAGTACGCCGTGATGTTGCCGGCGTTCCCGACCGGCATGCACTGCACGTCGGGGGCGCGGCCCAGCACGTCGACGATCTCGAAGGCAGCCGTCTTCTGGCCTTCGAGGCGGTACGGGTTGACCGAGTTGACGACGGTGACCGGAACCTTCCTGGGGAGCTCGCGCACGACCGCGAGCGCGTCGTCGAAGTTGCCGCGCACCTGCAGGACCCGGGCACCGTGGACGAGGGCCTGCGCGAGCTTGCCCAGGGCGATGTAGCCCTCGGGGATGAGGACGACGCAGTCGAGCCCGGAGCGGGCCGCGTAGGCGGCGGCCGATGCCGAGGTGTTGCCCGTCGACGCGCACACGACGGCCTTCGCGCCTTCGGCGAGGGCCTTCGAGATCGCGAGCGTCATCCCGCGGTCCTTGAACGACCCGGTCGGGTTGGCCCCCTCGACCTTCAACCACACCGAGGCCCCGACGCGAGCCGAGAGCCGCGGGGCCGGGACGAGGGGCGTGCCGCCCTCGAGCAGGGTCACGACGGACGTGCCGTCGTCCACCGGCAGCAGCTCGCGGTACTCCTCGATGACGCCGCGCCAGGCGGCGCCGACCGGCACGTCAGCGACTCCGTGCGTGCCCGCCGGCGACGCGCATCGGGGCGCCGTCGTCGGCCCCGATCACGCGCAGCACAGAGCCGACGCGCACCACCGTGTCGATCGCTGCCAGCGCGTCCAGCGTCGCCCGCACGTCCCCCTCGCGTGCGGAGTGCGTGAGGAAGACGAGCCGCGCCGCGGTGCCGAGCCCGTCCTGCTCCATCGCCCTGATCGACACCCCGTGGGTGCCGAACGCGGTCGCGACCGACGCGAGCACCCCGGGACGGTCCACCACGTCGAGGCTGATGTAGAAGGCCGATCGCAGGTCGTCGACCGGACGTACGGCGGCCTGGTGGCGGCGCGGGGCGGGAGCGTGCGCCCCGGCCCGCAGGTTCCGCGCGGCGTCGATCAGGTCTCCGAGCACGGCGCTCGCGGTGGGTGCGCCGCCCGCTCCCCTGCCGTAGAGCATGAGCTCGCCCGCAGACTCGCCCTCCACGAAGACGGCGTTGAACGCGCCCCGCACCGAGGCGAGCGGGTGGTCGGCCGGCACCATCGCAGGATGGACGCGCACCGACACGTCGGGGCCGTCGTCGACCAGCTCCGCGATCGCCAGCAGCTTGATGACGTAGCCGAGCCGGGCCGCGTGCTCCACGTCCAGCGACCGGATGCCGGTGATCCCCTCGCGCGCCACCGTGGTCCCGAGCACGTCGCTGCCGAAGGCGAGACCTGCGAGGATCGCCGCCTTCGCGGCGGCGTCGGCGCCCGACACGTCCGACGACGGGTCCCGCTCTGCCAGGCCGAGCTCCTGCGCCTCGGCGAGCGCCTCCGCGTAGTCCATGCCGTCGTCGGTCATGCGGGTGAGGATGTAGTTGGTCGTCCCGTTCACGATCCCCATCACGCGCAGCACACGCTCGCCCGCGAGCGACTCGCGCAGCGGCCGGATGACCGGGATGGCGCCGCCCACGGCGGCCTCGTACAGGAGGTCGACGCCGTTGGCCGACGCGACCTCCGAGAGCTCGACCCCCGCCTGCGCCAGGAGCATCTTGTTGGCGGTGACCACCGGCTTGCCCGCCCGGAGCGCCGCCTCGACCAGCGTGCGAGCCGGATCGAGGCCCCCGATCAGCTCGACGACCACGTCCACGTCGGGGCGCTCGACGAGGCCCTTGGCGTCGTCCGTGTAGAGCGCAGGGTCCGCCGCGCCGGGGGCCTCCCGCCGCTGGCGGAGGTCGCGCACCGCGATCCCCGCGAGCTCGAATTGGACGCCTGCACGCGCGGCGATCTCCCCCGCTCGCACGGTGAGCAGCTCTGCGACCGCCGCGCCGACGTTGCCGTGGCCGAGGAGCGCGACGCGAACCGCCCCCGGGCGCTCCGCTCGCGCGGAAGTGGAACTTGCCGGCATCCACTGGAGGCTACCGCCCGCGCGGTCGCCGGCCGGAGATCGCGCGGTGACGGCGAGGGACCGCTACGATATATCGTGATCCGTCGGCGACTGTCGGCCGGTGGGCGGTCGATCGGTGGGCGATCGGTGGGCGGTCGATCGGTGGGCGGTCGGTGGGCGGTCGGTGGGCGGCTGGAACGGCGAGGAAGGCAAGGAGGAAGACATGACCACAACGACAAGCAGGCTCCACGTCGACATGTGGGGGCGGAAGCAGGCGTGGAAGGGCGGCCGAGCCCGCTGGGCTCGCGGTGGAGAGGGTCAAGAGACAGGCGGGCAGCGGCGCGGGCGGCGTCTCCACGGGTTTCCCGGTCCGTGGGCGATGGCAGGGATGGGAGGCCCTGGGCGCGGTCCATGGGGTGGCCCCGGCCGGCCGCGCTCACGGCGCGGCGACGTCCGGTTCGCGGTGCTGAGCCTCCTCGCCGAGGAGCCGATGCACGGGTACCAGATGATCACCGTGCTCGCAGACCGGAGCGGCGGCGCGTGGCGCCCGAGCCCCGGCTCCATCTACCCCACCTTGCAGCAGCTGGAGGACGAGGGGCTCGTCACCGTCACCGAGCAGGAGGGCCGCCGGACCTTCGCGCTCACCGACGCCGGCCGTGCCGAGGTGGCTCGAGCGTCGGTCGGGCGCCGCGCGCCGTGGGAGGAGCTCACCGACGAGGACGGCGCAGGCACGCGCACCCTGCGGCAGACGGCCTTCCAGGTGATGGGCGCCGTCGTGCAGGTGGCGGCCGCCGGTGACGATCGCCAGGTCGCGCGTGCGGAGCGCCTGTTGAAGGACGCCCGGAAGGCGCTCTACCGGCTGCTCGCCGAGGACGACGAGGACGGCGGGGAGGCGGACGGCGGGGAGGAGGGCTGACAGGGCGCCGGGCGGGACAGCCGACGGGACGGCGGAGACGCCGACCCGTTCAGGCGTTGAGGCCGCCGTCGACGAGCACGACGTTGCCCGTCACGTAGCTCGCGTCGTCGCTGAGCAAGAAGGCGATCACGCTCGCCACCTCCTCGGGGCTGCCGTACCGGCGGATCGGGACGGCGGCCTCGCGCCTGCGCCGCGCCGCGGGCACGTCGTCTGCGCCGAAGGCCCTCTCGAGGTCGTGCATCATCCGGGTGTCGATGTACCCGGGCGCCACCGCGTTCACCCGGATGCCCAGCGACGCAACCTCCAGAGCAGCGGTGCGCGTGAGGCCGACCACCGCGTGCTTCGAGGCGACGTACGGGCTGAAGCTCGGCCCCCCCTTGATGCCGGCCTGCGACGCCGTGTTCACGACGGCGCCGCCGCGCCCGGCTTCGGTCATCGAGCGCAGCACGGCGCGCAGGCCGAGAAAGACGCCTCGCGCGTTGACCTTCTGGACCCGGTCCCAGTCGTCGGGGGACAGCTCCACGATCGGCGCCACGCGTCCTTCGACGCCCGCGTTGTTGACGAACAGGTCGACTCCCCCGAGCGCTTCGGCCGCGGCGACGTAGGCGTCGACGGCCCTCTCGTCGGTGACGTCGGCCTCGAGCTGCGCGGCGGCGCCGAGGTCCGTCGCGGTCTTGGAGAGCTGCGCGCCGTCCCGGTCGACGAGGACGAGGCGGGCTCCCTCGGCGCCGAGGCGCGCGGCCGTGGCCCGGCCGATCCCGGACGCGGCCCCCGTGACCACGGCGACCTTGCCTTCGAACCTGCTCGTCATCGTGTGTCTCCTTCGGCTCTCGACTCTTCGCCCGATGAGAACGCGCTCAGCCGGTGGCCGGCGCCGGGCGCCAGGGCTGCACGAGCGCAGCGACAAGGTCCTTCGGGCGCCGCAGGTCGACGAACGCCTGCGGCGCCTCGTCCAGGCTGAGCCG
>JAKAOD010000177.1 GCA_021823365.1 Actinomycetes bacterium
CGAGATCCGCTCGACGTTCTCCGCGTGAACGTGCTCGGCACCGCCGCGGTCCTCGCTGCCGCGCGACGCGGCGCGCCGGAAGCGACGGTGCTCGTGGTGAGCTCGGCAGAGGTGTACGGCGCGCTCGCGCCCGAGGAGCTCCCAGTCGGAGAGGGCGCCCGGCTGCGTCCTTCGACGCCGTACGCGGCGTCGAAGGCCGCAGCGGAGCAGGTCGCCATCCAGGCCTGGCTCGGCTACGGGCAGCGTGCGGTGGTGGTGCGCCCGTTCAACCACGTCGGTCCCGGGCAGTCGCCGAACTTCGCGGTGCCGGCGCTCGCACGCCGCGTGCTCGAGGCGCGCAGGGACGGGAGCCGGGAGCTGGTCGTGGGGACCGTCACGACGAGGCGCGACTTCACCGACGTGCGCGACGTCGTACGCGCCTACCGGCTCCTCGTGGCCCGGGCAGAGCCCGGAGAGGTCTACAACGTCTGCTCGGGCAACGACGTGGCCATTGCCGACGTCGTTGCCCGGCTGATGGCTCTGACGGGCGTGGAGCTCCGGATGGTCACGGATCCCGAGCTGGTGCGACCCGTCGACACCCCGGTGTTGCGGGGTGACCCGTCACGGCTCGTGGCGGCGACCGGTTGGGCTCCTGCCATCCCGCTCGACGAGACGCTGCGCGACGTCCTCTCGGACCTCGGGCGGGGGGAGGAGGAGGGGCTCGGGCGGGGGGAGGAGGACGGGCTCGGGCGGAAGGCCCCCGGGGGTCAGCCGCCCGGCGTGGCCAGGTGACGCAGCTGCACGCCGATCGCCTCGAGCCCTCGTCGCGCCCGCTCGGCGAGCTCCCGGGCAGGCTCGGGCAGCTGCGCGCCGATCGGGCCGAGCGGGCCGAACTGCTCGGACACGAACGCGAGCGTGCCCTCGATCCACTCGCCGAGCTGCTGGGAGCCGGCGGCGACCCCGGTGCGCAGCCGTTCGACACCCTCGTCGAGGCGTTCGTTGCGCACGAGATCCTGGCGGAGCGCCTGGACCCGCTGGAGGCCCAGCACGCCCAGGCCGACGGCCGTGTACGCCGTGTCGCGCACGTGCCGGGCCAGCTCTGCCGCGATGTCGTTCGTCTCGTCGCCGTGGTCGGGCATGGAGGGCTCCTTCCTCTGACTGCTCGTGATCGCGTTGAGCGCTCCGGCTCTTGATGCAACAGTATATCATGTTTTCAACATTTGCAAGCATTCGGGCTCGCCGGTCGTTCGGGCTACCGGAGCGCCCGTCCCGCCGGAGTACCTGCCCGTCCCGCCGGGGCGCCCGACCCGGGCTGGCAGGGGGAGTAGCCTGCCTGTCCTGATGACGGAGGGGTCGGCGAGCGCGGCGCGCGCCCCAGCGGTGGTTGCCATATTGGTCACCACCGATCCAGGTCCCTGGTTCGAGGAGACCCTGCAGGCGCTGGCGGCGCAGGACTACGACAACCTCTCGGTGCTGGTGCTCGTCGCCGGCGGCTCTTCCGACCCCACTGAGATGGTGGCGCGCGTTCTTCCCGAAGCGTTCGTGCGCCGGCTGCCCGAGAGCGAGGGGTTCGCCGCTGCGGTCGACGAGGCGCTGTGGATGGTCGAAGGGGCGTCGTTCTTCCTCCTGTGCCACGACGACTGCGCTCCCTCGCCGGACGCCGTGCACCTCATGGTCGAAGAGTCGTTCCGCTCCAACGCCGGGATCGTGTGCCCGAAGATGGTCCACTGGGACGAGCCGCGGGCGTTGCTCCATGTCGGCCAGGGGATCGACAAGACCGGCGCCGTCGTCGAGCGGGTGCAAGTCGGCGAGATGGACGCGGGCCAGCACGACGCGGTCCGAGACGTGTTCGTCGCGCCGGGAGGCTGCACGCTCGTGCGTGGTGACCTCTTCCGTGCGCTCGGCGGCTACGACGCCGCGATCGTCGCGATGGGGCAGGACCTCGACCTGTCGTGGCGAGCCCACGTCGCCGGTGCGCGCGTCGTCGTCGCGCCGTCCGCGACGGCGCGCCATCTCGGGCTCGTCGCGGCCGGCTGCAGGCCGCCCCCGCCATCGGACGCCCCCTCACTCCAAGCGCTCCAGAGGCGCCACGAGCTTGGCGCCGTCCTCACCTGCTATTCGTGGACCCACCTGGTGCGGGTCGTGCCCCAGGCATTCCTCCTCGCGCTCGGAGAAGCCGTGGTGGCGAGGCTCGCCGGGGACCGGCGGCGGGCACGTGCGGTCGTTCACGCGTGGCGCTGGAACCTCGCCCGGTGGAGGGAGCTGCGACCCCGGCGAGCAGCCTTGGCCGCCGTGCGCGTCGTCAGCGACGCCGAGGTCCGCAGTCTTCAGGTGCGCGGGAGCGCGCGGCTGTCGACGTACGTCTCGCGGCTCACGCACCAAGGCTTCGAGGTCGCGCACGGCCGGCAACCGGGCCGCCCGCCCGAGGTCCTGGCTCCCGATCTGCCAGTGCCGGGCGGAAACGGGGCTGGGGCCGAGGTCGCCGGCTCGATCGGCCTGGGCTTCGACGACGACGCGGGCTTCGACGATCTCGACGATCTCGGACACAGGGGCAGGCGCACGCGGGGGACGGGGCCGGTGGGCATCTTCGCGTCGCGCCGGTCCCGGGTCTTGGCGTACCTCGTCGCGTCCCTCGTCATCGTCGTGGGCTCCCGCGCGCTCATCGGATCGTCGGTGCCACTCGTCGGGCAGTTCGTCCCGTTCCCTCCGTGGACGGATCTCTGGCACCAGCTCTTCGCGTCGTGGCAGCCCGCGGGCACCGGCTCGCACGCGCCGGCCAGCCCTGCCTACGGCTTCCTCGCGCTGGCGGGGACGGTGCTCTTCGGGCGGAGCGGCCTCCTCCAGCAAGTGGCTGTCTTCGCGTGCTTCCCACTGGGTGCGTGGGGAATGTCCCGGCTGCTCGGGCCCTTCCGCTCCGCGCCCGGTCGCCTTGTCGCGGCGCTCGCGTACCTCGCGCTGCCGCTTGCGGTCGACGCACTCGGGCGCGGTCGCTGGGACGGTCTCGTCGCGTACGCAGCGACCCCGTGGGTGGTCCTGCAGCTCGCGCGGGCAACCGGGCTCGAGCCCTTCGGCTCCCCGGCAGCATCGCCCGTCAAGAACGTTGCCGTCGCTGCCGACCTCGAGGCGACAGGGCCCACCACCACGGCGAGCACGTGGCGCCGGCGTCTTGCCGGACGCCTCCTCGGGCTCGGCGCGCTCGAGGCGGTGGCGATGTCGTTCGCGCCGGCGATGGTGGTCGTCGTCCTCGTCGTCGGCCTCGGACTGGCCTGCGGATCGCTCGTCGCCGGCGGCGCCCGTCGGGGAGCTCGGGCCCTCGTCGTCGCCTCCGGGGGGACGTTGGTCGCCGCGGTGCTGTGCACGCCGTGGGTCGTGGGGACGCTGCTCGCCGGTCGCGGCGCGCTGTCGGTGCTCGGGCTCGCCGGCGGCCCCGCGTCCGCCCCCGGCTGGGGGGGGCTGTTGCGGATGGCGGTCGGTCCCGTCGGGGGCTCACCGCTCGCGTGGCTTCTCCCCGGGGCGGCTGCCTGCGCGCTCCTCCTTGCGCGCAACGAGCGCCTCGCGTGGGTGATCCGGCTGTGGGCGGTCGCTCTGCCCGCGTGGTTCCTCGCGCTCGTCGCGGCGAAAGGCTGGGCGGTGCCGTTCGCGCCGTCGGTGGACGTGCTCCTCGCTCCCGCCGCGGTGGCGGTGGCCGGCGCGGCGGGCCTCGGCGTCGCCGCCTTCGAGACCGACCTCGCGGGCTACGGGTTCGGCTGGCGCCAGGGGCTCGCAGTGCTCTCGGTCGCGGCCCTCGCGGTCGGGGTCTTGCCGACGGTGGCGGAGGCCACCGACGGCAGGTGGGGGCTGCCCTCGTCTGGGTACCGGGGCGCGATCGCCTTCCCTGCCTTGCGGAAGGGGTCGCCCGGCTATCGCGTGCTGTGGCTCGGCGACCCGCAGGCGCTTCCGTCCGGCGGCTGGGCGATCGGACCTGGGTTGGCCTATGCCACGTCGACGGACGGGACACCGACGCTGCTCGACCTCTGGCCTCCCGCGACACCGGGAAGCGCCGGCCGAATAGCGCCGGCGCTCCGGGTCGCGATGCGCGGCGAGACGGTGCAGCTCGGTCGTGCGCTGGCCGCTGCACGGATCCGCTACGTGGTCGCAGTGTCCGCGCTCGCGCCGCGCTCGCCGGGGTCCCCTTCCACATCGACATACCCCTTGGCGCGCGGGCTCGCCGCCGCGCTCGCACGGCAGCCGCAGCTGCGCACAGTGCCGGTGGGCCCCAGCGGTCTCAGTGTCTTCGAGAACACGGCCTTCACCGCCGGCCCACGCGCGCCGTCGGTGACCTCGGCAGGTGCCGGGGGCATCGCCGGGATGCTCGATCCCCTGGGTGCTGCGCTGGAGCTGCTCGCGTGGGTGGTCGTGGCTGCCGCGCTCGTTGGCCGGCGACGGTGGCTCGACTGGTGGTGGGGACCAGCGGTGCGTGCCCGCAGGAGACGGCGTGCGCCGCACGATCGGCCCGCCGAGGGGGAGGTCCGGACGTCGTTCGACGCGAGCGGGCGGCTCGACACGCGGACGGGATCGACCTCGGAGTCCTTCGGCGTACGTCTCGCGAGCGCCGTGCCGGAAGAGCAGCCCGGCCGAGACGTCGGAGCGGACGGGTGACGGTCGCTGCCGCCCGGCGGAGGGACGGCGGACGCGGCAGGTATGCCGCGCTCGCGGCCCTCGCGGCCGCGGTCGCCGTGGGCGGGTTCCTCGGCACGGTCGCGGCGCGAAATCCCCCGAGGGCCATGTTGCAGCCGGCGACGCTCGCGGCGGAAGCGGCACCTGTGGGCTCGGCGTCCTCGAGCTGGTACTGCCCGGCCGCTCCTGGTCCCGCCGCGCGCGCCGGCAAGACGGAGCTCCTCCTCGTCAACGCCGCACCACGGGCGGTCCAGGTCGACGCGGTGATCGTGGACGCACAGGGTTCCCAGCGCCAGCACGAACTCGAGCTGGGCCCGCACGCGGAGGCGGGGCTCGTTCCCTCACAGGTGATCGACGGCGTGTGGCTCGCGGCCCGCATCCTGGTGGCGGGCGGCGCGGTCAGCGCGACCGAGCTCGTCGACGGCCGCACCGGGCGCTCCGTCACCCCGTGCGCGTCCGAGGTCGCGTCCCGCTGGTACTTCGCCTCAGGCTCGACTCGTGAGGGGAGCACGCTGCGTGTCACCCTCTTCAATCCGACGCCGAACCTCGCGGTCGTCGACCTCTCGTTCGTGACCGCCTCCGGCTCGACAAACCCGGCGCCGTTCCAAGGGGTCGTCGTCGCGCCATGGGACCTGCGCGTGCTGACAGTCGGCGCCTACGTGCAGAACCAGGCGTCGATCGCGACGGCCGTCACCGCGCGATCGGGAGCGGTCGTCGCAGGCGAGCTCCAGCTCTATGGCCCTGACGGGGCCGGCGGCGTCGCGTTCGAGCTCGGGGCACCAGCGATGTCCACCCTCTCGGACCTGCCCGCCGTCGAGGACGCGACGGGCGGGTCGTCGGAGCTCGTCGTCTTCAACCCGTCTGCGCGCAGCGAGCGCGTCGACGTCGCGGTGCGGCTCCCGAGCGGGCCAGTCCACCCCTTCACGCAGGTGCTCGGCCCGAAGAGCGTCTGGACGTTGCCCACGAGCGAGCAGATCCGGATCGCGCTGGAGGAGCGCTACACGGTGCAGGTGCGCGCCTTCGGCCCAGGCGTCGTGGTCGCGCGGGTCGGTGCGGGCACGCCCCATGGCCCCGCGCCGTGGTGGGCGCAGGACGTGACCGTCACCGGCGCCCAGGCGAGCGCAGCTCGCAGCTGGATGGTCGTGGCACCCCCCGCCGTCCCACGGGCAGCCGCGGCCACGTCGTCCGCGGCCACGTCGTCCGCGGCCACGTCGTCCGCGGCCCACCCGAGCCTGGCTCCGTGGAGGATCCTGCTCGAGAACCCCCGCCGTGGTCCGCTGCGGGTCGAGGTGACCTCGTGGGCGGGTGCGCGCCGACACGCCCAGGTCGTGCAGGTGCCGGCGTTCGGCGAGGCGACAGCGGTGGTGCCGGCCGGCCCCGCGTTCGTGCGCGCCGACGCCGCTCTGGCCCTGATGGGTGACGCATCGCCCTCGGGCACGGTCGGCGTCGTCGGGATCCCGGCGGTGCCGCTGCGCTGAACGGCGCAAGCCGTTCCATCGTCATTGAGCCGCAGGGCGGCCTGACGCATCAGCGGGGCCGAGCGCTCCGGCGTCGTCAACCCTGGCCGCTCGACGAGCTCCCGTCGTGCGGAACGTCTGGCTGCTGCTGGGGGGGCGGCTGCTGGGGGGGCTGGTGTTGGGGGGGCTGCTGTTGGGGGGGCTGCTGCTGGGTCCAGGGACGGGGCGGCGTGGAGCCGGGGGCCCCGGGTGGTGCCCAGTGGCCCGGTGTTGGCGACGGCCACTGTTGCGGCATCTGGCCACCTTGCGGCGAGGGCGCCGCTCCTTGCGTCCACCCCGGCCCCTGGGGCGAGGGCGGCGGCCAGCCCGCCGGTGGCGCCGGATGCGGTCCTGGGAACGGCGCGGCGGCCGTGGCGCGCCCGCGCAGCGCCGCCGCGCCGGCGACCCG
>JAKAOD010000178.1 GCA_021823365.1 Actinomycetes bacterium
TCGGGACAACCTCGGTCACCGGAGAGGGTGGCTCGGTCGACGAGCCGGCCGTCGACAGGCTCTGCGCACAGGTTGCCGCGCTGCGCTCGGCTGGTCACCAGATCGTCGTCGTGACCTCCGGCGCCGTCACCGCCGGGGTCGCGGCGCTCGACCCCGCAGGGGGACGCCCCACCGACGTGGTGACGCTCCAGGCACTGTCCTCCGTCGGCCAGCACCGGCTGATGCGAGTCTACGACGAGGCGCTCTCCCGGCGGGGCCTGCTCGCCGGCCAGGTCCTGCTCGCCCCGCTCGACTTCGGCGAACGGCGACAGTACCTGCACGCGCGGGCGACGCTTGCCCGCCTGCTCGAGCTCGGCGTCGTCCCGGTCGTGAACGAGAACGACGCCGTCGCGGACGACGAGTTCCGCTTCGGCGACAACGACCGGCTCGCCGCGCTGGTCGCCAATCTTGTGGGTGCCGAGCTGCTCGTGCTGCTCACCGATACCGCCGGGCTGTTCACGGCGGACCCCCGCGTCGAGCGCGGCGCTTCGTTGGTCGAGGAGGTCGAGGAGGTCGACGCCGCGCTCGAGCGGGCCGCGGGCGGGCCGGGCAGCGCCGCGGGCAGCGGGGGGATGGCCTCGAAGCTCGCCGCGGCCCGGATGGCGGCCTGGTCGGGGGTGCGCGCCGTGATCGCCTCGGCGCGGCGCGAGGGGGTGCTCGCCGACGCCGTCGCAGGCCGCGCCGGCATCGGGACGGTCGTCGCGCCCCGGCCGCGGATCCTCGGCGCGCGGAAGCTCTGGATCGCGTTCGCCCGCGAGCCCTCCGGCCGGGTCGTCGTGGACGACGGCGCCCGGCAGGCGCTCGTCGCGTCGGAGGCGTCGCTCCTCGCTGCGGGCGTCCTTGCCGCAGAGGGCGATTTCGTCGCCGGCGACGCCATCGAGATCGCCGGGCGCGACGGCGCGGTGTTCGCGAAGGGCCTCGCAGGGCTCGCAGCGGCGCAGTCGGCGGCGTGGATCGGGCGCCGGTCCGTCGACCTGCCCTCCGGGCTCGCGCGCGAGGTGGTGCACCGCGACGACCTCGTGGTGCTCGTCGACGGGCCGCCGCCCGGATAGCTTGTGGCATGACGACGACCCCGCTCCCGGTCCTCGGCGCGACGGCGCGACAGGCGGCACGCCGGCTTGCCGGCACGCCGGCGTCGGTGAAGGACGCCGCCTTGCGCGAGGCCGCGGCGGCGCTCAGGTCGTCGGGCGCCGAGGTCCTCGAGGCCAATGCCGCCGACGTCGCACGCGCATGCGCCGGTCACGCGGCTCCGACGACGATCGACCGGTTGCGGCTCGACGACCGGCGCATCGAGGCGATGGCGGCCGGACTCGAGGGGGTCGCCGACCTCGCCGACCCGGTGGGCGAGGTCGTCGAGGGCTGGACGCGGCCGAACGGCCTCGCCGTCAGGCGTGTCCGGGTCCCGCTCGGCGTGGTCGGCATCGTCTACGAGAACCGGCCGAACGTCACCTCGGACGCCGCCGCCCTCTGCGTGAAGTCCGGCAACGCGACGCTGCTTCGCGGCTCGGGCGGCGCCATCGAGAGCAACCGCGCGATCGCCGCGGCGATGGCGGCGGGCTTCGAGAAGGCCGGTCTTCCCGGCGGCGCCGTGCAGCTCGTCGAGGACACCCGTCACGAGACCGTCGAGGAGTTCATCCGGATGCGAGGGGCGATCGACTGCCTCATCCCCCGAGGGGGGCATGCCCTCGTGCAGCTCGTCCTCGAGCGCGCCACCGTGCCCTTCGTCCTCGACGGCGACGGGAACTGCCACGTCTACGTGGACGCCGCGGCCGACCTCGACGTCGCCGAGCGCGTCGTCGTCAACGCCAAGATGCAGCGCCCGAGCGTCTGCAATGCCGTGGAGACGCTCCTCGTCCACCGGGCGATCGCGCCGGTCGCCCTGCCGCGCCTTCGGGCTGCGCTCGAGGGGGTGGAGCTCGTCGGCGACGAGGCGACTCGCGCGCTGCTCCCGGGCGTCGCGGCGGCGAGCGAGGAGGATTACGCGACGGAGTTCCTCTCCCTCAAGCTCGCCGTGGCTGTCGTCGACGATCTCGACGGCGCGATCGAGCACATCGCTCGCTACTCGACGGGTCACTCGGAGGCGATCGTGACGACCGACATCGTCGCGGCGCACCGTTTCGAGCGCGAGGTCGACGCCGCGGCGGTGCTCGTCAACGCCTCGACCCGGTTCGTCGACGGAGGGGAGCTCGGGCTCGGCGCGGAGATCGGGATCTCCACCCAGAAGCTGCACGCCCGCGGGCCGATGGGGCTACGGGAGCTCACCTCGGTGAAGTACGTCATCGAGGGTGACGGCCAGGTGCGCGCGTGAGCCCGGCCGCGCCCGCTTCGCCGTTGCCCGGCGACCGGAGCGCGCGCTTTGCCGCGCCGGGGGAGGTGCTGGCGCGCCTCGCCGACGCCGGCTACCTCGCCGACGAGCGGATCGCGACGGTCGTCTACCTCGCCGAGCGCCTCGCCAAGCCCGTGCTCGTCGAGGGCCCGGCGGGTACAGGGAAGACCGAGCTTGCCAAGGCCGCCGCGACGGCGCTCGGGGCGCGCCTCATCCGTCTCCAGTGCTACGAGGGCCTGGACGAGTCGAAGGCGCTCTATGAGTGGAACTACCGCAAGCAGCTGTTGCGCATACAGGTCGAGCGCTCGGGCGACGGCGCCGAGCCGGCCGGATGGGCCGAGCTCGAGGGGGACATCTTCTCCGAGGAGTTCCTGCTCGAGCGCCCGCTCCTGCAGGCGATACGTGCCGAGGAGCCCGTCGTGCTCCTCATCGACGAGGTCGACCGCGTCGAGATCGAGACCGAGGCGCTCCTGCTCGAGGTGCTCTCCGACTACCAGGTCTCGATCCCCGAGATCGGGACAGTGGAGGCGAGGAGCCTTCCCTTCGTCGTCCTCACCTCCAACGACACGAGGGAGCTCTCCGAGGCGCTGAAGCGGCGGTGTCTCTACCTCCACCTCGACTATCCGAGCGTCGAGCGCGAGCGTGAGATCGTCCTCGCCAAGGTCCCGGAGATCGAGCGGCGGCTCGCCGACGAGGTCGTGAGGGTCGTCCGCTCGCTCCGGCTGCTCGAGCTGGAGAAGCACCCGTCGGTCTCCGAGACCCTCGACTGGGCGCGAACCCTGGTGCTGCTCGGCATCGAGCACGTCGACGAGCGCACGACGCGCGACACGCTCAACCTCCTGCTCAAGTACAAGAGCGACATCGACCTCGCCGCCCGAGAGCTCCTCGGCGAGCCGGCATAGACCCCGCGCTCCGGCGTGCTCGAGCTGCTCGGCGGCTTCATCAAGGAGCTTCGCGAGGCGGGGATCCCCGTCTCGCTGCGCGAGGCGATCGATGCGGCCGAGGCCGTCGCGCTGACGCCGCTCGACGATCGCGAGCTCTTGCGTGCCGCGCTCGGGACGACACTGGTGAAGTCCGAGGAGCACTGGGCGTCGTTCGCGACGGCCTTCGACGTGTGGTTCTCCGCCGGCGCGCTTCGGCGGGCCGGCGAGGAGGGGCTATCCGGCGAGGGTGGCGCGCGGCTCCCCTTCGATTCGCTGCCCGGTGCGGGCGAGGCGCTGGAGGGGGGAGGGCGCGCCGGCTCCGGGACGCGCGACGGCGCCGAGGCCGTGGGGGACCTCCGCCGCCTCGCCGTCGAGGCGCTGGCCTCCGGCGACGCACGCCTGCTCGCCGAGCTGGCGCGCCTCGCCGTCGCCCGCCATGCGGGGATCGAGGCAGGACGGCCCGTCGGCGTCTCGTACTACCTCTACCGCACGCTTCGGGCGCTCGACCTCGACACCGCCCGAGCGAGCCTCTTGGGGCCGCTCGCGCCGGCGGAGGGCGAGGGGGACGGCGGGGAGGAGGGGCTCGTCGCAGGCGCCGGCCGCCCGCACGGCCGGACCCACCGGGCGCTCGCGTCGCGCCTTCGCCGCGACGACGTCGAGCTGCGCATCGAGGCGCTGCGCCGACTCGTCGAGGCGGAGGTCCGCCGTGCCCTCGTCGCCGAGCGCGGCGCGGAGGCGCTCGGCCGCGTCCTCAGGCGGCCCCTCGTCGAGGACGTCGACTTCGTCCACGCGAGCGGCGAGGAGCTCGCACGGATGCACCGCGCGCTGTACCCGCTCGCCCGGCTGCTCGCGTCGCGTCTGGCTCGGCGGCGCCGGCATCGCCGGCGCGGATCGCTCGACTTCCGCTCGACGATCCGGCACTCGTTGCCCTCCGGCGGCGTCCCCGTCGAGCCGCGCTTTCGCCGGGCGCGGCCGGCCAAGCCCGAGATCGTCGTCCTCGCCGACGTCTCCGGCTCGGTCGCCGCCTTCGCGCGCTTCACGCTGCACCTCGTCTATGCGATCTCCTCGCAGTTCTCCAAGGTCCGCACCTTCGTCTTCGTCGACGGCGTCGACGAGGCGACCGCGATCTTCGCCCGATCGGCGACGATCGCGGAGGCGGTCGCCCGTGTCGCGACCGAAGCGGACGTGGTCCATCTCGACGGGCACTCCGACTACGGTCACGCGTTCTCCGTCTTCGCCGGGCGATGGGGCGGCTCGGTGGGAGCGCGCACCAACGTCCTCATCCTCGGCGACGCGCGCAGCAACTACCACGCCCCGAACGTCGAGGCGCTGATGGGCGTCGCCGCCCGCGCCCGGCGGGTGTGGTGGCTCAACCCCGAGCCGCGCGGTTACTGGGGGAGCGGCGACTCGATCGTCGCGCAGTACGAGCCTTTCGTAGACGGCATGTTCGAGTGCCGAACGATCCGCCAGCTCGAGCGGGTCGTCGGGCAGCTCGACTGATGCGGGTGGCCTGTCGGTCATCCCCCGCCGCGCCCGGTCTGCCGCGCCCGGTCCGCCGCGCCCGGCGTGCCGCGTCCGGTCTGCCGCCGCTCCTGGCGACCACTCAGCAGGAGTAGTCGGGGTCGAGCCCGTAGGGCGACGGCTCGGCGCCCGGGGTCTCCTGGAGGAGCCAGGGCACCCCGCCGGCGAAGACGTCGAGGCTCCTCGTCCCCGGATACCGGGCGCTTCCGGCGCACCAGCTTGTGAGCACCGAGGGCCTGTAGAGGCCCTTCTCCGAGTAGGGCGGGCTGGTCCACGGCACGCCGGCCACCCACAGCGGCAGCGGTGGGCCCTTCGGGGTGTACTCGCCGGCGATCGCCGCGTACTGGAGGCTCGTCGAGTAGATGCCGACGGTCAGCCCTGCGTGGCGGAGCGCGTCGATCGCACCCTGGATCGTCGCGTCGTTGAGCGCCTTGGAGCGAGACCAGTAGGAGAGCGGGAGGTCGCTGTAGTTGTTCTGGGAGAGCTGGGCGTTCTCGATGTCGAGCCACCACAGCTTCGACGAGACGCCCTCGGCGTCTGCGTAGGTGAGGGCGTCCTCGGCCCCGTTGTAGCCGTAGTTGTAGGCGGCGCAGCGCAGCGCGCTGCCGCCCGAGAGCGTCCCGCAGCTTCCGGCCGGCCCCTCGGCGGATTGGCGGAGCGACGCGGGGGCGTCGGCCGGTGAGTTCAGGAACAGGTAGAGGCTGTAGGCGCTCGACAGGCTGCCGGCCGCCGACGACGCCCACTGCGCCTCAGCGGCGAGGCAGGGGTTGGCGCTGCTGTCGAGCCAGCCGGCGACCTGGATGACGTTGACGCCCGCCGTCGTGGGCATCCCCTTCTGGACCTCGCCCGGCGACCCCTTCGCGCACTGATAGCTGCTCACGTCGTAGCCGAACTTGCCGGCCGGGAACGGCGGCTGCTCCCGCTGGACGACCGGCTTGACGCCGCGCACGATCGCCGTGACCGTCACCGGTCTCGCCGGCGGGCTGTAGAGCAGCGACCCGGCATAGTGGGCATCGCCGAAGTGGAACACGCGCCCGGTGCTCGTCGCGAGCCAGTAGCCCTTCGAGTCCGCGGTCGGCGCGATCCCGACGATCGTCCCGGGGAAGTGCAGGCGCGTCGCCGAACCGAAGAACTCGGCGGCGCCGTAGTTGAAGACGCCGCCCTGGGCCGTCACGAGCCAGTAGCCCTTGCCGTTTGCCGTCGGCGCGAAGGCGACGACGGCGCCACGAGGCGCCGCCCGGCCCATCGAGCCGAAGTGCAGGGCGTCGCCGAAGTTGTACACGGTCCCCGACGCGGTGACGAGCCAATAGCCGCCCCCGTCGGGCGTCGGCGCGAAGGCGACGACCGGCGACTTGAGGGGGGTGTGGACCTCGGATCCGCAGAACTCGGCGTCCCCGTAGTTGAGGACGCTTCCGGTCGAGGTCACCAGCCAGTAGCCGCCGCCGTCGGGGGTCCCCGCGATCGCGACGACAGGCGCCAGGCCGGCGTGGTGGACCGGCGAGCCGTAATAGTGGGCGTCGCCGAAGTGGTAGACGTCGCCCGCGGCGGTCGCCAGCCAGTAGCCGCCGCCGTCCGGCGTGACGGCGGCGGAGACGACCCTGGGCAGGTGGGTCGAGGCCGTCGAGCCGTGGTAGGTGGCCGCGCCGTAGGCGAGCACGTAGCCGTCGCTCTCGAACAGGTAGTAGGCGGTCGGCGCCGGCGCCGGCGCCGGCGCCGGCGCCGGGAC
>JAKAOD010000179.1 GCA_021823365.1 Actinomycetes bacterium
TTCCCCTCGGAACGGGCGCCGAGGCTGAACGCGTCGTCGTGATCGTGTTGGGGGCCTGCCCAGGTCACGCGCATCCGGCCTGACTCTGACAGACTTGCGCCCTAGAAGAGCGAGACGCCATCTGGAAGGAGGCAACACATGCACCGTCAGTTGGCGTGGGGGCGGGTTGGCTACGTCCTTCGCCGACCAAGACCTACGCAGGCGGCTTTGCGATGGTTCCCAGCGTCAGGACGGTCTCTACCTTCAAGTGCAAGGTCAGCTGCACAACATGAGCTTGGCACGGCGAAAAGGGAATCGACGAGATCAACCAGAATGGCGGGCGCAGTCGTCCTAGGCGTCGCTCTTGTGCTGATGCTGATCCCTCCGGCGCCGGCGATCGCCGCGACCCGTCCGCACGCAGTTGGTGGGACCCAGCGGGCATCGACAGGCGGGACAAAACCAAGAACCGGCACCGAGTTTCACGTATCGTACGAGATCCGGTTGGATAGGGTCATCAACCCGGCGCATCCCAAGACATCGACAACAGCTCCCCCGGTGGGTGAGCGTTACGTCGCGGTGGAGTTCACTGCCGGCCCCGCCAATGCCACAACCGGCACATACATCGGCGGTGCAAGTCTCTTTGCCCGGTTGGTGGGCAGCAATCACAAGGCGTATAAGGCGACACTGTTGACAACCACAGTGAGGGGATGCCGTAGCTTCACAGGCCAGAGTATGGGAACCAGGCGGGTCGCGACCGGGTGCGTCGTGTTCGCCCTACCGAACCCGGTGCGCCCGGTGAAGGTGGAATGGCGCTTCTGGGGATGGAATTCTCGAGCTGGACGCCGTGGACCTACCTACTGGTGGAACGCGTGACGAAGTGGTCGGCGCTTCCCTGCGTCGCCGCGCGTCCATCATCCCTGCGCTGAGCATGGGGCCGACGGCCGTCGCGTGTGCACGTCGGTTCTACGAGCCGCGAAAACGAAAGGTGACGTAGCCAGACGAGATGCCCGAGCGCACTCGCGTTGACGGTCCTGAGGGAGGAGTCGAACGCGGCTGGACTCTGGACGAAGAGGCGGTGGCCCCCGGCGATGGCACTTCGTTCCGCCCTCCCGCGTCCCGATCCCGTTTCCAGTGGCCGCCCGCGGGGCTCGCCGTGGCCGTCCGACTGCGCGGGGGCTTGTTGGTGTCGGAGGGGGGATCCGTACTCGACGCCCACGGTGGTGCTGCGCACGGATCTGGCGCTGACGGGGTGACCAACCCGGCGAGCGCCGCTACACGCTGCGACCAAGCCAGCGGACCGTCACCCCGAGCTCCTCGGCCACCCGAAACTCCGGGTCACCCGTAAGGACTGGGCAGTCGAGCACGGATGCGGCGCCGGCGGCGAAGGCGTCGGCATAGCTGAGCCCTCCTCGCGCCTTGATGGCCGCTGCCCGGCGCACGAGGGTGTCGTCGATGTCGATCCAGCGAACCGGCACTCCGCCGGGCCGGCTCTGTGCCCGAAGGTTCGCCCACACCTCGTCGGCGGCTCCAGAGTCGGAGGCGCGCTCGAGGATGTACGCGACCTCTCCGAGGTTGACGAGCGTCATCCACGGCTCGCCGGTCCGCAGGATCTCCTCGACCTCGCCCCAGCCCTGCTCCTCGCCGAGGAAGGCAAGGACCGCGTGGGCGTCGAGGACGACGCGATCAGCCATCTTCGTGCCTGCGGTCCCGGGCGCGCTCCTCCAGCAGCATCGCCGCCAGCTCGCCGCCCTTGAAGCGCCCTCGCAGCTGCTCGACCGAGAGGAGTGGCTTCGGGATGAGGTCGCCATCGCGCTCCAGCCACACGACCTTCGTGCCTGGGGGGAATCCGTAACGGTCGCGCAGCGGCTCGGGGATGGTGACCTGGCCCTTCGGATTGACCGTCGTGATCATCGGTATTACCTCCACCACCACTGTACTACTGAGCGAGCTCTGTGGTGATCACTACCGACCTCGGTGTCGCGAAAGGATCGGGACGCCGTAGACCCGGCCCCCTTCGGCGGTCGTGGCCGTTCGGTACAGTCCTCGCCGGTGCTCGTCTCCGACCTACGTCACTTCCTGGACATGCCCGACGACGCCCCCGGGGCCGCCCGCAGGATGGCCGAGCAGCTCGGGGACGTCGTGCGGGCAGCCACCGCCGCCGAGGCCGGTACGGCCTGGGTGAGTGCCCTGCCGTGCCGCCGCCGGCCGGGACGGAGACCCTGCCCGGGTCACATCGTCGTCTTCCGGCCCGACCTGCCGGCCCGGATCGAGTGGCGCTGCGACTCGTGTGGGGACGGCGGCGTGATCAGCGGCTGGGAGGGCAGCTACTTCGACCTGCGGGCGCCGCCGAGGCCCCGGCGACCCAACGAAACGGTCGCCGACTTCGTCGTCCCCGAAGAGGTCGCCGCGGTTTTGCGGGACGCGCTGCTCCTCGATCCCGACTGCGAACGCCTCGTGTACCGGGCCCGAGCCACAGACGACGGGGTTGTCCTCAGTGCTGACGGCGACGAGCTCGACGAGCTTCTCGGGTTCGTGGCCGCGGAAGCCAACCACGAGCCCAACCGCCGGCGCCAGCAGCGTCTCGATCGCGCCTTCGCCGTGCTCAGCGAGGCGCTCCAGACCATGGGGTCTTGATTGCGCTGCCGGTGAGAACTGGTTCGGCGGTTCGACGCGCACTCGATGCCCAGGCCGATGGTCCGTGCGGAGCTGGCGCTGGCGAGATGACCTACTTCCGGCGCCTTCCGCCTCGGGGCTTGTCGCTCTGTCGCGGTCCTTTCGGTAACGGCTGGTGGCACTCGAACAGGCCATAGACGGTACCTTCGCCCCTGCTGGTCGCTTCGTCGGCCACCATCACGACGTGGAGTCCCTTGGTAGTTCGCATCCGTCGGCGGAAGTCGGACATGCTCGGACTGTTGGCAGGTACCTCCATCAACAGCTGCGCGCCGTTGGTGCCGGCGAGGACGAACACCTCTTTGCCGTCGTCGGAACGAACCGCGGTCACTCCGTAGGGGTCTAGCTCGGCGATTTTGGCCGCGGTCGATTCGCCCTTCTTGGGTTTTGGCAGGATCGCCAAGAGCGGCACTTCCACACCGGCCGGTCGCGGCGCACAAGGGGGGAAGGGCCGATGAATGCGCGCTTTGGCGCGCAAGGCTGCCACAGATGCCCATGGCAGGTGGCCGAGCACAACCGGCGTCCCCTGTGGGACGAGGTCGAAGCCGGCCTGGTGGACACGAAGACTGGGAGCGTCCGGGGCCGGTGCGGGCGGTTTCTGCGCGATGGAGAAGCTCGCCCTGCGTCCGTTCCCGAGCACGATCTCACCGGCGGTGGCTTGATGGGCGGCGTCGAGGGCAACTGGACCGCGGGCGTCGTGGGCCGTCACCGCGGCCAGTGCGACCGCCAGCAGCTGGGCGTCCGCCGCCCCCGGATCGCCCCCGCCCTCTCGGGCGAGCCGAAGCGCCGCGGGTACCAGCTCAGCGCCAGGCGGCCACCCGTACCGGTACGCCTTGTTGCGCAGGTCCGAGGGCAGGTCCGAGGGTGGGTCCAACATGAGTGAAAGCGTCCCTGGCGGCATTGGCACCGGCAGCCCGGGCGCCCAGTCATCCAGACCGGCCGGGAGCTGGCCGCCGGGGTACATGACCAGACCGTGCTGGATGCCTGAGTTGCCCATCACCACCACCGCCCAGCCGCCGCCAGTGCTCTCGATGCTCGACTCCAAGGTCAGCACGATGCCGTCGTCCCATCGGGTCCAGAGCGCAGCCCGGTAGAAGTCGAACGCGTGTCGGTACAACAGCTCCCAGTCGGACGGGTTCGGCGGCTCCGTGGGCTGCGGGCGACCCGACAGGTGCCCGACGAACGAGTCGAAGATGTCCTCTGCGTCTGCCGGTGGCTCGATCACCCGTACCGGAGGCAAGCGATCGTCACCGATGCGAGACGACAAGACCTCGATGACCTGAGCCTCGAGCTGGGGAGCGCAGAGCACCTGCTCTGGTCGCTCCGGCGGCAGGTTTCCCGCCGGCTTGGTGAGGCCGATCTCGACTGCCTGAGCGACGGCGTCGATCTCGGTCGCGCCAACCGCCACTCCTCGCACCAGGCCGGAGCCCATGTCCAGGACCATCCCTGCCTGGACGTGCGGTTCCCCGTCGACTCGTACCGAGTCAGAAATGTCGCGGCTGAGAACGAGCCACCTCGCACCACCACGCCCAATGCTCCTCGTCGCCTCGACGGCCATCGTCGTCACTCTGCCAGACCCAGCCGAGGCTGGGCGTCGGACAGTGCAGGGGGCCAAGATGGAAGGGATCCGTACTCGACGCCCACGCTGGTGCTGCGCACGGAACCGGCGCTGGCAGGATGAGCGATCCGGCGAAGGGCGCTATGCCCGGTGCCCGAGCCAGCGGACCGTCACCCCCGAGCACCTCGGCCACCCGAAACTCGGGGTCGCCAGTGAGCTCCGGGTCTGGAGCGCGACGCGATCAGCCATCCTTGTGCGTGCGGTCCCGGGCGCGCTCCTCCAGCAGCATGGCCGCCAGCTCTACCTCCCTTGAAGCGACCACGAAGCTGTTCGACCGAGAGGAGAGGCTTCGGGATGAGGTCGCCATCGCGCTCCAGCCACACGACCTTCGTGCCGGGGCGGAAACCCGTAGCGGTCGCGCAAGGACTCGGGGATCGTGACCTGTCCCTTCCGATTGACGGTGGTCATATCGGCAACAGGCTCGCACCGGTCGTCCTACCGAGTGCTTTGCAACGGCGACGACGGATTGCGACCAGTCACGACGATCTCCCAGGAGATTCTCAAAAGTCCAGCAGGAATCTGAGTGCCCGCGTGATGGCGAAGAGCGCTTCATCGTTCGCAGCACCAAGACGAGAGACGAGCCGGTTCTCTGACACCGACTTCACATCCTCGCACTTCGCATAGCTGACCTCGTCGAGCCCGCACTCCTTCGGATCGAGCTCGACGTGCGAGGGAAGCTCGCGCCGTTTGGTCGTGCAGGGCACGACGATCACCACGCCGGCCCGGCTGTCGTTCAGCGGGTCGGCGGACACCACGACCGCAGGCCGACGCCCCGCCTGTTCGCGGCCGACGGGTTGGCCGAAGTCCACGAGCCAGATATCACCCCGACGGGCCGTCACGCCGAACGATCGGACAGCGAGCTGCTCTCTTCTGCCCGCTCAGCCTCGATCTCTCCCCACGCATCGGCATCCTGACGAAGCTCCGCGTAACGCGCTGCGAACCGATCGAAGAAGACCCGGCGCTCGAGGGCATCCGCCGCCTCGTCGAGCAGCTCCGTCATCGGTCGGCCCGTCGCCTTGGCCAGCTCCGCGAACCGGCTCCGCGTCTCTTCGCTGACTCGGATCGTGGTGCTCATCTCGGCCAGTCTACTTCCAGGTAGACTGTATTGTCTACTCGATCCGGTCGAGATCTTTCCACGACACTACGGACCCATGACCACCTACTTCACCGCGGACCAGCACTTCGGTCACCAGAACATCATCGACTACTGCGACCGGCCGTTCCACAGCGTCGGTGAGATGAACGCCGTGCTCGTCGCGAACTGGAACGCCTTCGTCGGGCCGCACGACACCGTCCACGTCCTCGGCGACGTCGCCATGGGTCGGCGGGAGGAGTCGATGCCGCTCATCGGACGTCTCGCCGGGCACAAGATCCTCTACCCGGGCAACCACGACCGCTGCTGGTACGGACACGGAGAGCGAGCGCTCCGCCTGGAGCAGGAGTACCTCGACGCCGGGTTCGACGAGATTCGCCAGGGGCCGCTTGCAGTGACCGTCGGCAACCGGGAGGTCCTCGTCTGCCACCTCCCGTACCAAGGCGACAGCGGCGAGACCGAGCGCTACGCCAAGCGCTTCTTGCGAGCGCCTGATCGATCGCGCCTCGTGGACGCCCGTCAGTACACGTCACATCTGCAGGAGCGCTCTCCGCAGCGGCGTGGCTTGGGACGGCAGAGGAACCAAGTATCCGCCCGGTCTGGATGTACGTGAACATCAAGCGGTAGGTCGGCTGGAGACCGTGAATGCCCCGAGAGAGCCGATACACGATCTGGTACATGGCGAGAGCGTTGTGAAGAAGACCGGACTCGCTGCCCAGCCGCTCCAGCTCGTGGGCTTCACGGTGTTGCGACCCATTCGAAGTCCTCGCGAGGCGGCACCTCGACGTCGAGCTCCACGCCAGCATGGTGGAGCCGGTCAGCGAAGTGGCTCGCCCGGGCAAGGCAGCCGTGGGCCAGCGCCTCCACTGCCTGGAGCCGGACCCGGACGCGGCTCCAGTGGTGCGCCACATCTTCGACGAGTACCTCGCCGGCCGGGGCCTGTACGCCATCGCCGAAGGGCTGACCCGCGACGGCATCGCCTGCCCCTCCGCCCACGACCGGGCCCGCAATCCCCATCGGCAGGGTCTCGCCTGGTCGAAGATGGCGGTGCGGACGATCCTCGCCAACCCCCGCTACACCGGACGCCAGGTGTGGAACCGCCAGCGCCGCGACGAGGTGCTCCTCGACGTAGAAGACGTCGCGCTCGGCCACGTCAGCAAGATGCTCTGGAACG
>JAKAOD010000180.1 GCA_021823365.1 Actinomycetes bacterium
AAGCACCAACTCGGCCATTTTACCTTGTTACGGGCGGTATCACGTGGTGCTTGCCCCATGAGCCGCCCAGTGTCATCGGCGCAATCGCCTTTACGGGCGAGGCGGAATCTGCTTTACATCCCGCTTCGGCTTGACCGGTCGGATCCCCTCGAGCAAGCTCGCCAACGAGAGCAGGTCGTCGATCCTGAAAGCCGAGCGCCCGGCGGCGATCGCGACGAAGGGGTCCGGAGGATCCACGTCCGTCCACCCTGCAGGAAGGCTCGTCAGCTGGCCGTCGTCCGCGAAGAAGAACACGCGATCCTCCGCCCAGGTGTGCCTGCGCACCACGAGCTCGAACTTCCTTCCCGCGAGTGGATGGAAGGGATGGGTGACTTCGATCCGTTGTGGCGCTCCCTGCCGACCATGCGCAATCGACGGGTCGGTCCAAGCCGCGGGTCGAGCGGCAGGTTCCCTTTGTGCGCCAACGGTTCTTCGCCGGGGAGGAGTTCGTCGACCTCACCGACGCACAGCGCCGGGCTCGGGCCTGGTGCCGAGACGGTGCGGGCCTGCGCATCCACGGCACCACTCGGGTCCGACCCGCCGAGGCGTTCGCCACCGGCGAGCAGGGACTGCTGCTCCCCGCTCCGAGCTCCCCCTACGACGTCCCGGTCTTCTCCACCCCGAAGGTCCACCGGGACCACCATGTCGAGGTGGCCCGGGCCATCTACTCGGTGCCCGGTGACCTGATCGGCCAGACGCTCCTCGCCCGGGCCGACCGCTCCAGCGTCAAGCTCTACGCCCGGCGCCAGCTCATCAAGGTCCACCCTCGCCAGGCGCCCGGCGGCCGCTCCACCGACCCGGCGGACCTCCCCTCAGAGCGCACCACCTACGCCCTCAGGGACCTCGACCACCTGATCGCCCTCGGGAAGGGGCACGGGGACGCCATCGGCCGCTACGTCGAGGCGGTCCTCGACCACCCCCTGCCCTGGACCAAGATGCGCCAGGCCTACCGGCTCCTCGGCCTGGTGAAGAAGTGGGGTCCCGACAAGGTGGAGCTGGCCTGTGCCCGGGCGCTCGAGTCCGAGGCCGTCAACGTGAACCTCATCGCCCGGATGATCGAACGGGCCAGAGAGGCCGAGCAGGCCTCATCCCCACCGGTGCCGCCCGTCGTGAAGGGGCGGTTCGCCCGCGACGCCTCCGAGTTCGCCATCACCGCGGAGGGGTCCAAGTGAGCACCCCGGCCCCCACGATCTCCGCCGAGCTGCGACACATCCTGGCTCGGCTGCGGCTCGGCCAGATGACCGACACCCTGCCCGAGCGTCTGTTGACCGCTCGCCAGTCGGCGATGCCACACGTGGACTTCTTCGAGATGGTGCTGGCCGACGAGGTGGCGAGGAGGGACAGGACCTCGGCGAGTCTCCGGGCCCGCACGGCACACCTCGACCCGACCATGGTGGCCGAGGCCTGGGACGACACCGCAGCCGTCACCTACGACCACGGCATCTGGGCCGAGCTCACCACGCTGCGGTTCGTCGAGGAGCACCACAACGCCCTCATCCTCGGGCCGGTCGGGGTGGGCAAGACCTTCCTCGCCACCGCCCTCGGCCACATCGCCTGCCGCCGCCGCTTCCGGGTCCACTTCGAACGGTCCGACAAGCTGTTCAAGAGGCTCAAGGCCGCACGGCTCGACAACTCGCTCGAGGCCGAGGTGCGAAAGCTGGTCGGCGTCGATCTGCTCATCATCGACGACTTCGCGCTCACCCCGCTCGATGGCACCGACACCAACGCCTTCTACGAGCTCGTGGTCGAGCGCCACCGCCAGGGGGCGACGGTGATCACCTCCAACCGGGACCCGTCCAAAGCGCACACGTTCGGCCGAACGTGTGCAAGGCGCCGCCTGAACCCTCACAGGTTCGCCGACTCGAGCCGATCGGCATCGACCGTGTCCGCCACGTAGGCGAGGAGTCCGCCGCCATTCATCCCGAGGGCTTCGGCAACCAGCTTGGGATCGAGGCTGACGAGCAGGTCGATGATGCGGGTCGAACGGAGGGTCTTCGTCCGGACGCCGGCCGCGTCGAGCACGTGGGTGAGGTAGGCCGGCGACGCCGGCGTCGTGCGCGTCTTGGTGATCTTCGTGACGACGAGATGCGGGTTGCGAGTGCCGAGAGCGCCGCGGTGCGTCAAACACGCGCGTAGGGCTGTGACGGAGGCTGGGTCGAGCGGCACTGGGTGCGGCCGACCGGCAACCCGAAGCGTCAAGGCGGCCGAGTCGACGTCTTCGACGCGCAGTGCTGCGACCTCGGCGATGCTCAGCGCGTGCAGCATCGCGAGGAGGCCGACAAGTGCCTCGTGAGGGTGGACGTCGGCTCGGCCGCTCGTCCAACGTCGAAAGAGCCGTCGCTGGTCATCAATGCCCAGGGTCGCGCCGGTGAAGCCGTGGCTCGGGATGGGTGGAATGTCGGCGGCGGGGTCGACGAGAACGAGCTTGTTCCGCTTGGCCCATCGGAAGAACTGGCGAGAGCCGGTGAGCCGGCGGCGCCGGCTGGCGGGCTGGGCGTTCATGAACGCCTCGACATCGGAGGTCTGCACCATCGCCCAGTCGCTCAGCGCTCGATCGGCGACGAGGAACCTCGCGAGGTCTCGGACGATGCCGAGATTGCCCTCGATGGTCGAGTCCGATCGGACGTGTGCGCCGAGGCGCCGGGCCCGCTCCTGAGAGCGCACCAGATGGTCGCAGAACTGCGCCACAGGCGCCCGCAGCGCCTCGGGGGTGGCGTCGACGCGTCGCTGTCTGCGCCCCGCTGCGAGACGAGCAGCCTGGTCGAGCCCGAAGGCCAAGTCACGACCGACGAAGAATGCCTCGAGCGTCCGAGCGAGCGCTCCGGCCGATCTTCCCGGAAGTCGAGACCGTTCGAGCAGCGCTTGAGGATGGCGGGACTGGCCGTCACCCAACAGCTGACCAAGGGACGTGATCATCACGCACGCTCGCCCCATGCAGTGGCGGTCGGCCGCGAAGTCGGTGAAGTCGCCGAGCCAGTCCGGCGGGTCCTCGATTGCGTCGGCGAGGTTGTCGGCCTGGTTCCGGGCCCGGTCGGGATGCCTCTGCCAGCACCTCCCACAGAGCAGACCGTCGTGCTTGCGGCCCGGTCTCCCGCACGACGTGCACGGCCGGGCGGGTCGCGGTGGGGGTCCGGGGTGCGAGCACGGACCGCACCAGCCGGTGGACTCTCGGATGAACCCCGCCTGTCCGCAGCGTGGACACGTTTGCTTGGCGGAGGCAGCCTTGTGACGGCGGCGGCAGCGAAGGCACCGGATGCTCGTCTTGAACCGCACCACGTGACCGCAGTCCACGCAGGTCCTCGAGCACGTGACGCAGCGGCCAGTTTGGGGCGACAGACGCCGGAACGCTCCGCATGCAGGGCAGATCTTGCGACGGGCGGCTTCTCGATCGGCAGCCCGGCACCGGTGGCAGAGCTCGGTCCCCTTGCGGCCTATCCCTGCGCCGCATCGGATGCAGTCGCCGATCCTCACAGTGGCGGCATCGACCGGCCCCGAGCCGCCTGTTGAGGCTCTCTCCTCGGCGTCGGCTTCTTCACCTCGGCGACCGGGGTCGTGTCCACGTCGAAAAGGTCGTCGGGACTGCATTCGAGCGCCGTGCACAGAGCGGCGAGCGTGGACAACTTCACCTGGGACGGCTGTTTGGTGAGAAGGGCTGACACCGAGGCCGCTGAGAGCTCGACCCCGGCTCGCTCGCGGAGCAGGCGGCGCAGCTCGGCGCCGGTCCACACCTCGTGCTGAGCCGCAGCCATCCGGAGCTTCCATCGGATGTTCACTTCTCCTCCTCCAGCTCTGCCAGCACGTTCGACACGGCTCGGCGATAGGCGTCCTCGATGAACGTCGCCGAGGGCGTCACGTAGCGCATCGTCGTGCCCACGTGCCAGTGGCCGAGCATCTGCTGGATGGCGACGAGATCCACGCCTCGCTCGTAGTTACGCGTCGCGCATGCGTGCCGCAGCGCGTGCGGGGAGAACCGGTCTTCGACCGGCCGACCCTCGAGCTCGAGAAGGTGCCGGAGTCGATTGCGGATCGTGCCGCGATGCAGGACCCCGCCACCCTCGTCGCAGAACAGCGCGGTCGAGTCCGCCATGCGGGGCCGCACGTCGTCGAGGAACCACCGTAGGACCAAGTCGAGCTGATCGAGCATCGGCACCCAACGGGGCCGGGGCCCAGAACCCCGGGCCGCCTTTCCGAACCGGACGTGGATCTTGCCGAACGGGCCTCGGTCGAAGTGGAGATCCGATCGCTCCAGTGACGCAGCCTCCTCGGAGCGCAGCCCGCAGTGATACAGCGTGCGGAACAGCGCGTAATCACGGCCGGCCGATGCGAACTTGCGTGCCGTCGCGACCCGGTCGCGCATGAAGGCGAAGAACTCCTCCATGCGTTCGGGGGTCGGGGGCGGGCGCGTCGACGGTGAGCCATCGTTGCCGACGTGACGAGCTGCGTTGAACTCGTCCACCGGGTCGCAGAGCACCACGCCGAACGTCGCCTCGATCTCGGCGGCCTTGCGAGCGATCAAGAATCGGTGGAAGTCCTTGAACGCTTGCACGTATCCCCGTCGCGTCGACGTGGCCATGCCCCGGGCCACCAACTCGGCCACCACCCGGTCGACGTCATCGGGACCAGCCTCCCAGGCGGGAATGCCGAGCAGTTCCAAGAAGCGCTCCAACACTCCCGTCGCGTTCTCGATCGTGACGGGGCTGAATCCTCGAGCCGCCCACGAGGCGATGAACCCCTCGACGCACGCGGCTTGGAAGCCGGCAGCGTCCAGCGGGCTCGCAGTCATCGCCGCGGCCGCTCCCGTGATGACCCGCAAACCGGTGCCGCTCACCGCACACCTTCTTCCCACCACACGTTCGATGGTGACACCTAACGATCCCACGTTGTGCCTCAAAGATCGGGGACCCTCGCCTACCTCGGAATGCCCTGCTCGCAGCCGGTTTCGGTCAGATCGAACGTGTGCCAGTTCCAGATGCATGGATCGCTGAACTGGTGTCTGTCAGCATCGGGCGTCATGGTGCTCGCTGATTGTCGCCCGGCGTATCGCTCGCGCGATATCAGCTACATCGTCGCTCCTGCACATGAGAAGGCGATGCCGACCGCACTGAGCGCCGTGTGGAACGAGGCGCGATCGCTTCTCACGACAGCGGAGGAGTGGGTAGTCGTCGGGTACAGCGCACCGTACTACGACACGGCAATCGCAGGTCTGCTGTCGACGTCAGCGGCGGGGGCACTGCGGAGGATTCGCATGGTGGATCCCAACGAGGTCGTCGTGGAGCGGTTTCGAGCACTTACCGGCACGGACGTCGACATCCAGTGGAACGACTCGCTTGACCACTTCTGCGAGGGCCTGCAAAGCGGCGTGAGCGAGCCGTCTGGGCGCGCGTGATGACAAGGACCTCTGCTTGAACCAGCAAGCGGGCGAAGGCCCTGGGCAGTCATTGCAGTTGCCATGCTTAACGCCGCGCCTGGGCGGTGGCGACCCTCCTCAAGGTGCGCGGTTGGGACCTGCTGGCCCTGAGGCCGCACTGACCCCGAGCACTGGGCGCGGTGTCGTTGAGCTCGGTTTCGGCTGGTGGTCCGGGGTCGCTCTAGCCTCTGGTCATGGACGAGTCCGTGTGGCCGCGGCCGGTGCCTTTGGTCGGTGATCCGACGTCAGCAGCCCAGCGCTCTGCGGATCCTGCAGGATGGTCGTTCGATGCGGCGACGGTGAGGGCAGTCCACGCAGTCCTCGCGGCGAGGCGGGACGTCCGCCGCTTCCGGCCCGATCAGGTGCCGTCGGAGGTGGTGAAGCAGGTGCTCATGGCGGGCCATCAGGCCCCGTCGGTCGGGCACTCCCAGCCCTGGCGCTTTGTGATCGTGCGGGATCAGTGGACGCGTGATCGGGCAGCACTCATGGCCGACCGCGAGCGACTTCGACAGGCCGAGATGCTCACTGAGGAGCGCAGGTCGCGGCTGCTCGACCTGCAGCTCGAGGGCATCCGGGAGGCACCGGTCGGGGTGGTCGTAGCCTGCGACCGGCGGGTGCCAGCTGGCGGCGTGCTCGGGCGGGCCAGTTTCGCCGACGCGGACATGTGGAGCTGTGCCTGCGCCATCGAGAACATGTGGCTGGCGGCTCGGGCGGTCGGGCTCGGCCTCGGCTGGGTGACGCTGTTCCAGCCCGAGGAGCTGGCCGGGCTGCTGGGCCTGCCGCCAGGGATCGAGACGCTGGGTTGGCTCTGCCTCGGCTGGCCAGATGAGCGGCCGCCCAGTCCCGGCTTGGAGCGGCACGGCTGGTCGGAGCGCATGCCGCTCGAGGACGTCATCGTGGAGGAGCGCTGGCCGTCTGCTGATGAGCCCGCAGCTCCGGTGTCGCACCTGGCCGGTCCCGATCCTGCGTCGGTTGTCGCCGGGCGCGACGAGGGTGACGATCGGCTGACCGTTCCCGGCTCGCTCGGGGTGCTCGACGTCGTCGTGAACCGGGTGCTCGCGCTGCGG
>JAKAOD010000181.1 GCA_021823365.1 Actinomycetes bacterium
GACCCGGACCGGGACGGGACGCCCGTAGCCGAGGGGCTCCAAGATCCAGACCATCGCCGCGTGCGCGAAGAGCTGGACGCTGACCAGGTCGGCCTCGCTCGTCGGGTCGGGGAGGTTCCCCGCCGGCCAGACGACGACGTCGAACAGGCGTGGGTGGCGGGTCCCCGGCACCGGGAGGCTGGCCGAGATATCGGGGTGCTCCAGCACGGCGACGGCGGTCCCCGAACCGAGCGCAGGGACGAGCTTCGGTCCGAGGGGGAGGAAGGCCGCCGAGCCGAGGTGCGCCGGCGCCTCGAAGGTGTCGACCACGGCGGTCCCAACCATCTCGTGGCTCACGAGGGTGGGAACGTCCAGCTTGAGGCCTGCCCAGCGCGCGGCCCAGGCCGCTCTCACCGAGACGAGCTCGACCCAGCCTTCGAGCGCGACCTTCTGCCACGGCCTGCCGACGGCGAGGAGCGCCCCGCCGCAGGCGAGCAGGCCTTCGAGCGCCGCAGGCGAGGCGAGCACGACGCCCGGGTGGGCGAGGTGCGGGTCGAGGTGGAGCTGTGCGACGAGACCGCCCCAGCCAAAGCGTGCGCCATAGGTGTGCACCAAGGTGACGAGCGCCACGCCGAGGGCGAAGCCGCCCATCGCCCCGGGCACCATGCGGGCGAGCATCACCCCGGGAGCCCGGCGGATCGCCGGGACGAGGCTGTCGAGACGGGTGCCGGGATGCTCCGCTGCGGCCACCGACCTGCGGGCTGCGGCGATCTCGGTGACGAGCACGAACCCGGCGATCGCGTCGAGCAGACGGCCGGTCGACGCGTGCAGGTAGCGATCCCCGACGACGGGCACCAGCCAGCCGAGCGCCGCCGCCCACAGCCCTGCGCACCACGAGGCGAGCGGTGGCCAACCGGGTGCGAGCCCGGTGGCGAGACCTGGCAGCGGCACGAGGGAGAAGCGGAGCTGACGCCACTGACGAAAGCGCCTCTGGCGGGTCTCCTCGGTGGGGTTCGCCGGCGTCGGATACCCCCAGTCGTCCTTCTTGCCGGTGAGCACCGCCGGCGGCTCGAGCCATGCGACCAGTAGGACGCAGGCCCAGAGAACAGCGATTGCCGGCAAGCCGAACCACGACGAGACGCAGGCGATGGCGATGGCGGCGAGCACCAGGACCGGCGCGATCGACTGGGCTGGCTGGCTGGAGCGACGACATTGAGCCGGCATCGCGATACACCATGCGGCGGACGCTTCTGCGGGGATCGGAGCACCGGTCGGCTGCTTCCTCACCGACGCGGGGTACTGGTCGGACCAACGCAAGGAAACCGAACCCACTCGAAACCAAGTGAGCGAAGCCTTGCTCGGTCGCCAGGATCGCCCGTACGCTGGCACAGGGAAGTAGGCAGCTTGATGGACGCATATCTCCAGATCTGGGGCGACGCGGGAGCAGAGATCCTCCCGGTAGACCGCGACCGGACGGTGATTGGCCGGGAACCCACCAATGACGTGGCGTTGGTCGAAGACGCCGCGGTGTCACGGGTGCATGCCGTGATCGAACGCTACCCTTCCGGCTGGTCGATCCGCGACCTTGGATCGGTCAACGGCACGTCCGTGAATGGCCAACTTCTCACCTCCGAGTGTGCCCTTTGCACAGGCGACGAGGTGCGCATCGGCAGCACGCAGCTCATCTTCCGCACTCATGCACGAGAACGCTCGGGGCCCACGGTCTCGCTTGCTACGACTCCGCCAACGCTTACTCGACGAGAGCGCGACGTCCTGGTCGAGTTGTGCCGTCCGGCCGTCGCCGCAGGGCTTTTCCAGCAGCCGGCGACGATTGCCGACATCGCCCGCACGCTGGTGGTGAGCGAGGCCGCCGTCAAGTTCCACCTTGCCAACCTCTACGAGAAGTTCGGGATCGCTGACAGGGGTCCGGGCCGACGGGCTGCGCTGGCTGCGGCTGCACTCGAGAAGGGGGCTGTAAGCCGCGCGGAGCTCCGCTCCGCACCGTTTCCACATCCGGGGTGAGCACCAGCTAACGATGTTCGGGAACCGACCGTGAGCCACGTCGCCCCAGGTCCCAGGCTGGAGGACTACCGCCTGCTCGGTGTCCTGGGGCGCGGCGCGACGGGCGCGGTCTTTCTCGCCGAACGACCGGTGGATCGTAGGTTCGTCGCTCTGAAGCGACTCGCCGGCGACTGGGTCGACGACGAAGCACGCCGCCGATTCGAACGCGAAGAGCGCGCGCTGCGTCGCTTGGAGCACCCCAACATCGTGGGCTCCTTGGGCTGGATCGAAAAGAACGGCACCGCCTGGCTTGTGCTCGAGTACGTCGACGGCCCGAGCTTGGCCCAGCTGCTGCAGGTGCAGCCCCTCAAGACCGCCGACGCTCTGGCTGTCGTGGAGTCGGTCGCTGTAGCCCTGGACTTCGCACACCGAATCGGCGTACTGCACCGAGACGTCACCCCGGCCAACGTGCTTCTTCGCAGAAGCGGACAGGTGAAGCTCGGAGACTTCGGCGTTGCGAAGATAATCGGCCCCGACCGGACGCTCTCGTTGGTGTCGTTCCGCACGGCGAGCGGCGCGGTGGTCGGCACGCCGGAGTACATGAGCCCTGAGGCTGCCGAAGGAACGAGCGAGCTGAGCGCGCAGGCCGACGTGTACAGCCTCGCCGTCCTCACCTACCGCCTCCTCGTCGGGCGCCCGCCGTTCCCCTTCCTTGGAGACGTAGGCGAGACCCTGGAAGCCCAGCTTCACCGGCCGGTGCCGCGACCAGGAGAGCTGGGAGTCCCACTTCCCCCACCACTCGAAAGAGTGCTCCTCTGCGGACTGGCCAAGAGCCCAAACGAACGGCCCGCGGGTGCCGCTGCCTTCTGGGGTGAACTCTGCAGTGCTGCCGACGCGGCGTGGCCCCGTTGGCGTGAGGCGACCGATCTCGCAACAATCGCCGCCGTTGCTGCGCCGACCCACGCTGCCGGCGTCGACGAACAGCTCTCGCAGACGGCGATCGACCTCGACTCCTTGCCGACCACTCGCGTGGCCTTGCCGGTGTTCGAGCCAAGGCGGCCACGGCGGCGACCCGGTCCTCTCGCCCTCGCAGCTCTCGTCGTCGGCTTCGTCGCAGCGGTCACCATCGTCTCGTGGGTGCTGACTGGGCCACCGCCGCTTGCTGTCCGATCGGTCGCGCTGTCCTTCGTTACCACAACCGGGACGGAGTGCTCTGGGTCGATCCTTCTGACCGGCCGTGTCGTGACCAACGGTGGGTCGGGGATCATCTCCTACCGCTGGGTACTGTCCGGATCCCCCCCGGAGCCGGTGCGCACCGAGTCAGCACGTCTCGGCGAAGCGACGGTCGTCCTGCACGCAAGGCTGACCACCCGAGCGCAGAAAGACTCCCCGCCACGCGGCGAGCTCCAGGTGCTTTCTCCGGCCCCGGTGCACGCCGCACGCATCGAGGCGCCCTGTCGCTAGGGGTAGGAAAACCTCACGCTCCGGAGTGCCATCCCCTCCCTCTCGTCGCTGGTCAAACGGACATTTCTGGCCCACAATGGCACCAGGCGGCCGGAGGGGGTCGAGATGGCGTACTGCGGGAACTGTGGTGAAGTCCAGCGCGAAGGTGACCGGTTCTGCGGGAACTGCGGCGCACCGACGAGCATCGCTTCTCCCCCACGGCTCGGGGGCTACGACCTGCTCGGCGTCCTCGGCCGGGGGGCGACCGCGACGGTCTACTTGGCCCGTGATCCGACGACCGGCGAACGTCTGGCCTTGAAGGTCCTCGACCCGGTGGTCCTCGGCCTGCCAGGCGCAAGAGAGCGCCTCGACCAAGAGGTGGCGGTGCTCGCAAGCCTGCGCGACCCCCATCTCGTCGGCGTTCGTTCGATCGGCGAGGACGCAGGGCGCCCGTTCGTCGCCATGGACTTCGTTGAGGGCGCGTCGCTGCGCGAGATCGAGCGGCGCGCGGGGAGACTGTCCCCCGAGCAAGCCCTCGGCGTACTGGAAGGGGCACTGCGAGGGCTCTCCCGGGCGCACGCCAAGGGAATCGTGCACGGCGACGTCAAGCCCGAGAACATCCTGGTCGACCGCGAGGGAACCTCCAAGCTCGTCGACTTCGGCCACGCCTTTGGGACCCAGGGCGCAACGGCGGGCGGCACCCCTGCGTACATGAGCCCAGAGGCCTGCCGCAACCTCCCCCAAGATCGCCGCTCGGACCTGTACTCGCTCGGGGTCGTCCTCTATGAGGCTCTGTCGGGCCACGTTCCCTTCGAGGCGCAGAGCGACGCTGCGGTGATGCGCATGCACGTCTCGGATCCTCCGCCTCCGATCGAGCGACTTCCCGGTGAGCTAGGCGCGCTCTTGGCCCGGGCGCTGGCAAAGGACCCCGACGACCGGCCCCAGAGCGCCGATGCCTTCCTCGCTGACCTCGAAGCCGCCGCAGCCGGCGCCTACGGGCGTGACTGGCGGAGACGGGCGGTCGTAGCCGGACTCGTCGCAGGGGCGACGGCAGGCGTGCTCACCTCCGCAAGCTCAGCCGCTGCAGCGACGGCGCCGAGCGTTCCGAACAGCGAAGGCGCAAAGGAACCGGCACAGCGGGAACCGGCCCGCCACGCCGGGTCCACGCTCTCTCGCTCGGCGAGCCCGGTTCGACGGGCGCTCGGCTTCTTCTCTGCGCACGCGGTTCCCACCTCGGTCGTCGCAGTGATCGTCGTCGGTGCGGCGGTCACCGCTGGGGTCCTCTCCATCCACACCAGGCCGTCTCAGTCATCGATCCCACGCCATCAGGCACTCGCAACACGGATCGTCGCGAGCTCGACGACGACCACGACTGAGCCCAACTCGGCGACCACCACGATTCCATCGACCAGCACGACGATCACGCCACCGGTCTCCACGGCTCCGCCGACCCGTTCTCCCGCGACCGTCATTTCAGCCGACGCGGCCCTCTCGTCGGACCTTCACTGCTCAAGCCTCAAGATCGACAGTGGTGTGACGCTGATTACGGACGGCTTCAACATCTACTGCTCTGGTGCCGTCACAAATGACGGCACCATCGTGACGGGTGCAGACAACGACTCCGCCAACTTCCCGGCATCGTACGGGGGATCCGGCGGCGGTGGTGCTCCTGCCGGTCCGTGCGGTCCGCCGCAGGTTGGACAGCCGGGTCATTCGACCATGGCATCGGGCGGCCAAGGCGGAGTGTCGTGCAATACGCCCTCGACAAGCGAGAACGGCTCGACGCCCTCTCGCCCAACCGTCACGGCTGCGACGGTCGCGGCCTGGGAGACCGCAGGAATGCGCCAGTATCTCGAAGGTGCCGGTGGGGGCAACGGCTACATGCGTACATGTGCCGGAGAGAGGGGAAGTCCCGGAGCCTACGGGATCGCAATCGAAGGTTCGAGCGTCAAGGTTGGAACCATCGACGCGACAGGAGTCGCTGGCGTCTACAGCGGCTGCTCGGGCAGTGGCGGTGGCGGGGGTGGGGGTGCCGTTCTCATCGCAACCGATCCGGGAGGGTACACGCCTGGAACCGTGAACGTCTCGGGCGGAGCTGCTGGCAATCAGGCCGGAGCTGGCGGCAACGGCCAGCTCATTGTTGTCACCACCGACCTCAGAAACGTCGCGACCGCACCGAAGACAGCGCCTCGCAATGCAGCGACCGCGCCGAGTCGCGCCACTGGCTCCGTTACCAACTGCCATGACTCAGGTCCCGGGTCACTTCGCACAGCTGTGCAGGTCGCAAAGCCCGGCGCAACCATCCGGTTCTCACTGTCTCCCCGTTGCCGGGTCATCACTCTTACCAGTGGACGCATCACGATCCCCGTCGATCTCACGATCGATGGTCCCGGAGCAAACGCGCTTGCAGTGAGCGGGGACCACACCCAACAGATCTTCCTTGTCCCTACGGGTGTCCGAGCCACCATCTCGAGGCTCACCTTGGAAGATGGGAGTGCTCCGAGCTGCACAGGGACCTGTTCGGACGGAGGGGCAATCGAGAACACAGGTACTCTCAGAATTGAAGCTGACAATCTCCTGGGTAATGCCGCCCCGAGCTCCGGGGGGGCGATCCACAACCTCGGCACCCTCGCCATCACCGACAGCACGTTTTACGCCAACACCTCTCATTCGGGAGGCGCCATCGCGAACGACCAGGGTGGCCACTCCCTCACGATCACGCACAGCACCATCTCCGACAACGAAGCCGCCTATGGCGGGGGCATCGACACCTACTACGGGAGCACGACGACGGTCACGGATAGCACGCTGACCGCCAACAGGGCGTTGGGCACAATCTGCGGCAGTTGTGGCGGAGCGGTCGGCAACGACGGTGGGACGACGAGGCTCGTCCACGACACCATCTGGGGGAACTACGGGGGTTACGGCGGAGGAGTATTCAACGGGGACACCTATGTGCTGGGGGGTGCTCCGTGCTACTACCCGACACGATGCGTACCGGGAGGGGGATCGATCACGCTCGTCGCCACCATCGTCGCGAACAACGCCGGAGGGGATTGCCATGGACCTTCGATAGATCGG
>JAKAOD010000182.1 GCA_021823365.1 Actinomycetes bacterium
GACGGCGCTCGCCCGGACCTCGGGCGTCACCGTGCTCATCCACGACCAGGAGTGCGCCGTCGAACGGCGCCGGCGCGAACGGCGTACCGGCGCGGCGCGCACTCGCCGCGTCTTCATCAACCCGCTCGCCTGCGACGGCTGCGGCGACTGCGGCGCCACGTCGAACTGCGTCGCGGTGCGACCCGTCCGCACGGCGCACGGGTCGCGTACCGAGATCCACCAGGAGTCGTGCAACCTCGACTACACGTGCCTCGAGGGCGACTGCCCGGCGATGCTCACCGTGGAGCCGCTGCGCACCGCGCGAGCCAGCGCCACGGCGATCGAGCAAGGCGACCTCCCTTCGCCGCCGGCCATCCCACGAGAAGGCGCCTTTCGCATGCGGGTGACCGGCGTCGGCGGCACCGGGGTCGTCACCGTTGCCCGGATCGTCGCGCTCGCCGCGCAGCTCGGCGGGCTGTCGGTGCGGGGCCTCGACCAGACCGGCATCGCGCAGAAGGGCGGGTCGGTCTGCTCCGACCTGCGGATCGGGGAGGAGCCGGCGCTCGAGACGCACCGCCTCGGCGCGGGTGAGTGCGACCTCTACGTCGGTTGCGATCTGCTCGTCGCCGCCGAGCCACGGCATCTCGTCGCCGCGTCACCTCATCGCACGGTCGCCGTCCTGTCCTCCTACGCGGTCCCGACCGGGCGCCAGGTCGCAGACCGTACCCTCGCGCCGCCCGATCCGGGCGAGCTCCGCGCCCGGATCGAGCGGAGGACGCGGGCAGAAGGGACGGTGTTCCTCGACGCCCCGGCGCTGTCGCGCCGGCGGTTCGGCTCCGACGTCTACGCGAACGTCGTCCTTCTGGGCGCGGCGTACCAGCGCGGCGCGCTGCCGCTCGACCCCGCCCACCTCGAAGAGGCGATCCGCCGCAACGGCGTGAGCGCCGAGGCGAACATCCAGGCGTTCCGCTACGGACGGCTGCTCGTCGCCGGCCATGCCAAGGCAACGCCCGTCGACGGCATCACCGAGGAGCCTGCCCCTGGCCCCGCCCCCATCGAGCTCCTTCGCCTCGTCGGAGCGGCACCCGGCAGCGAGCTCGAGCGCATCGTCGAGCCGGCGATCAGCGGCCTCGTCGCCTACCAGGACCGCGCCTACGCCCGCCGGTACGCGCAGACGGTGGCCCGGTGCCGTGCTGCCGAGGAGGAGCGCTGCGGCGTCGTCGACGGGCCGTTCGTCCGCGCCGTGGCCGTCCAGCTCCATCGCCTCATGGCCTACAAGGACGAGTACGAGGTGGCACGGCTCCACCGCTCGGCGTTCCTCGGAGCCGAGATCGAGTCCTGCTTCGGGGCGGGCGCCCGGGTGCGCTACCACCTCCGGCCGGAGCTGCTCAGACGGCTCGGGGTGCGGAAGAAGCTGACGGTCGGGCGCGGCGCGGACGTCGCGTTCTCGACGCTCGCAGCGCTGCGGCGCCTGCGCGGCACGTCGTTCGACCCGTTCGGCCACAGCGAGCTGCGCCGTCTCGAGCAAGAGCTCCGCGACGGCTACGAGCGAATCGTGGCCCGGCTGTGCGACTCCCTCGAGCCCGGCACCCACGCTCGGGCCGTCGAGATCGCCGAGCTGCCCGACGACGTCCGGGGGTACGGGCCGGTGAAGGCCGCCGCGATCCGCCGGTTCTGGAGCGAGCTCGGCCAACTCGATCCCGTGCACCCCGACGTCGAGCGCAGGGGCGCAGCACGGCCTGGCCCCACGCCCGTCGATCTGCCTCTCCGACCGCGCCTGGGTTAGGGTCGGCCGAGACGATCTCCACGGTCAGTGGAGGAGGAGATCGAATGGACGTTCCCGGGCTCACGCATCGCCGCGCCCAGCCGCCCCGACGCCCGGGCGCGGCCCGGCGCGCGGCTCGGCGCGCGGCCCGCTTGGCCGCAGCCGGCCTCTCGGTCATCGCGGCGCTGGCTGCCAGCGCGATCCTGGCGGCGGACGCGGGAGGTGCCTCCCACGAGTACTACGTCGCCATCGGCGCGTCGGAGGCCCTCGGCTTCCAAGGCGGGGGCCCGCACCACTCGACACGCGTCACCGACCAGGGCTACACCGACGACCTGGTCACCATGGAGAAGTCCCGGTGGCCCGGCCTCCAGCTCGCGGTCTTCGCCTGCCCGGGTCTCCGAGTGGACATGGCGCTCTCCGGCCGGACAACGAACCCGCCGGGGTCCATTGCGGCCAAGACGACGAGCGGCAGGTGCCGCCGGAAAGCCGGGTCCGAGGTCGGGGCAGCGTCGGCGTTCATCCGCTCGCACCGGGGCCAGGTCGTGCTCGTCACCGTCGACCTCGGCTATCCGGACGTCGCGGCCTGCATGAAGAAGAAGACCGTCGACGCCGTGTGCGTGACCGACGCGCTGGCACGGGTCCGCTCCGGCCTGCCCGAGGTGGTGGCCCGCCTCCGTGCGGCCGGCGGCAGCTCGCTCCGGATCGTGGGCCTCAGCCACGAGGACCCCTTCCTCGCCTACTCCCTGGGCAAGCGGGACCCGGACCCCGCCTTCGCCAATGCGAGCGCTGCGGTGACCGAGCGGTTCAGCCAAGTGGTGCACGCGGCGTACGCGAGCGTGCACGTGCCGGTCGCCCGCGTCGCCGCCGCCTTCGCGACCGGCGCCACCTCTCCGGCCCGCCTCGCGAGATGGGGCACCGTCCCCCTCGACGTCCAGCGGATCTGCTCTCTCACGTGGATGTGCAACGGCGGCAACATCCATCCCAATGCGGACGGCTACCACGCGATCGCCGCTGCGATCGCCGCGACGCTCGCCGACTGAGCGCTGGCGAGCCCGCGCGTCGCCGGCGAGGGAGGACGGGATCGACGGCCCGTCGAAAGAACCCTCCGTTTTCGCCGGGGGTAGCATCGGCCGTCGATGCGGTGCTCGTCGTGCGGGGCCGAGTGCCCACCCGGGAAGCGGTTCTGCGTCACGTGCGGGGCACGACTCAGCGATTCGTGCCCCGCATGCGGGGAACCTGTGGAGGCAGGCAACCGGTTCTGCGGGGAGTGCGGCGCGCCGCTCGACCAATCGGCTGTGGTGCCGCAGGCCACGCCGGGCGCTGCGCAGGACCCGCGAGCCGCGACGGGGCAACCGGTCGCAGAGCGCCGGGTGTGCTCGGTGCTCTTCTGTGACCTGGTCGGGTTCACGCCCATCTCGGAGACGAAGGACCCAGAAGAGGTCCGTGAGATCCTCTCGCGCTACTTCGAGGTCGCACGGCGCACGATCACCCGCTACGGCGGGATCGTGGAGAAGTTCATCGGCGACGCCGTGATGGCGGTCTGGGGGACGCCACTCGCCGAAGAGGGGGACGCCGAACGGGCCGTGAGAGCAGCGCTCGACCTCGTCGACGGCGTCGCAGTCCTGGGAGCAGAGGTGGGCGAGCCCGGTCTGTCGGCACGGGCAGGGGTCGTGACCGGCGAGGTCGCGGTCACGATCGGCGCACGGGGCGAGGGCATGGTGGCAGGGGACGCGGTCAACACCGCCTCGCGGGTCCAGTCGGTCGCACGGCCGGGGTCGGTCCTCGTCGACGAGGCGACGAAGAGGCTCTCCGAGTCCGCCATCTTGTTCGAAGACGCCGGCAGCTTCGCCCTCAAGGGGAAGGAGCAACCCGAGCACCTCGTCCGAGCGGTCCGCGTCCTGTCGGGCGTCGGAGGCAAGCAGCGCGCCGACGGCCTCGAGGCGCCCTTCACCGGAAGGGACGCCGAGCTCCGGGCGCTGAAGGACCTCTTCCACGCCTCTGTCGATCGCAAGGCTCCTCGCCTCGTCGTCGTCTCCGGCCCCGCAGGGGTCGGCAAGTCCCGGCTCGGCTGGGAGTTCGACAAGTACATCGACGGCCTCGCAGACACCGTGCTCTGGCACCGCGGGCGCTGCCTCTCCTACGGCGAGGGGGTGGCGTTCTGGGCACTGGCAGAGGTCGTCCGCCAGCGCTTCGGGATCGCAGAAGAGGACCCGACCGAAGCGGCGGCGACCAAGCTGAAGGAGGGCCTCGTCCGCTTCGTCGGCGACGAGGAGGAGCGCGACTACGTGGGGGTGAGGCTCTCTCGCCTTCTCGGCGTGCCCTACCCCTCGGAGACGAAGGCGGTGCTCTCCCAAGACGAGCTCTACGCGGGCTGGCGGCTCTTCTTCGAGCGCCTCGCCCAGGTGGCCCCGGTCGTCATGCTCATCGAAGACGCCCAGCACGCAGACGAGAGCCTGCTCGGGTTCTTCTCGCACCTGGTCGACTGGACGAGGAACCTTCCGGTCTTCGTCGTCGTCTTCGCCCGGCCCGGGCACGCCGGCATCGACTCCGGGTACGGCATGGGCCGCAACCGTGCGACGATCTCTGTGGACCCCCTCGACGAGGGGTCCATGAGGGTGCTGGTCGACGCCCTCGTCCCGGGCATGCCCGCCGGCGCCCGAGACGCCATCACCTCCCGGGCGCAGGGGATCCCGCTCTTCGCGGTCGAGACGGTGCGCTCCCTCGTCGACCAGGGCGTGGTGGTGCAAGACGGCACGAGCCTCAGCCTCGCAGGCGACCTCGGGGCCCTCCGGGTCCCCGACTCCCTCCACGCCCTTCTGGCCGCACGACTCGACGCGCTGGCGCCGTCGGTGCGCTCGCTCGTCGGCGACGCGAGCGTCCTCGGCACGAGCTTTCCGAAAGAAGCTCTCGTCGCGGTCTCCGGACGGAGCGACGACGCCGTCTCTGCGGCGCTCGCAGAGCTCGTGCGCCGAGACGTCCTGCACATCCTTACGGACCCGCTCTCCCCAGAGCGCGGGTCGTACCGCTTCGGCCAGGAGATGCTCCGCCAGGTCGCCTACGAGACCCTGTCGAAGAGAGACCGCAAGGCACGGCACCTGGCGGTCGCGGCCCACCTGCGCCAGGCGTTCCCGGGCGACGGCGAGGAGATCGCCGACGCGATCGCCCGCCACTACCTCGACGCCTTGGCCTGCGGACCCGACGACCTCGACGCCGAGGAGTCGACCGCACACGCGCTCAGCTTCTTGGTCCGGGCGGCCGAGCGCGCGGAGCGCTCAGGAGCGCTCGGGCGCGCGGCCGACAGCTACAAAGAGGCGGCGCGGATCGCCCCCTCGGACGTGGCGCCGACGCTCTCCGAGAGGGCGGCCCAGGCAAGCTTCGACGCCGGCGACTACGACGCGGCGATCGCCTGCGCGCAGGCCGCGCGGGAGGGACATCTCGCCCTCGGCGACCGAAGGGGGGCGGCCAGGGCCCTGTCCATGGAGGGGATCGCCATCAGCGGGTCCGGGCGCCACGAGGCCGGACGCCGCGCGCTCAGTGAAGCGCTCGTGGTCCTCCAGGAGGGACCCGACGCCGACACGGTCAGCGCGCTCGGGCGCCTCGCCAGCCTCGAGGTCTTCGCCGGCAATGCCCAAGAGGGCCGCCGCCTCGTCACAGAGGCGCTCGACCTCGCCCAGGCGCTCGGGGTCGCCACACGCGAGCTCGCCCTGCTGTTCAACGCCCGCGGTATCGCCGCCGGCTTCGCCGACCGGCTGGCGGAGGCCGCCGGCGACTTCGAGACGGCGGCCCGTCTCGCAGAGCGTGCAGGCGACTTCGGGACGCTCGGCATGGTGCAGCTGAACCTCGGTGACGCGCTCGTCCGGAGCGACCCGAAGGCGGCGGCGGCAGCCGCCCGCTCCGCGACGGCGCACGCCCGGCGCTCCGGGAGGCGGCGCACCCTCGCCGTCGCGGTGGGCAACCTCGCGACCGCGCTCATCGAGGTGGGCGAGTGGAACGAGGCGGAGGGGGTGCTCCACGACGCGCTCGAAGAGGACCATCTCGACGAGCTCTTCCTCCACGCGGTCACAGGGTGGCTCGCGGCGCTGCGAGGGGACGGGGAGCGGGTCGATCGTGCCCAGGTGTCGCTCACCGGGTTCCGAACGACCGAGGACCCACAGGGCCAGGCGACACTGGGCCGCCTCGACGCGCTCACCGCCCTGTGTGCAGGCGACGTCCCCGGCGCGCTCAGCCACGCGATGGGCGTGCTCGACAAGGCTTCGGCCTTGGGGATCGGTGCCGACGCGATGCGCTCGACCTGGCCGCTCGCCGCACGTGCGGCCCGGAGCCTCGGGGACCGGGCGACCCTGGACCGGGTCCTCGAGGTGCTCGACTCCCGTCCGGCCGGCCACCTGCCCAAGGTCCTCTTCGCAGGACGCCAGCTCGCTGGCGCACTCGTCGCGGCCGATGCCGACACGGGCGCGGCCAGCTCGTGCACGTCTGCGCTCACGGACGCGATCGGCGCACTTCGTGAGGTCGGGAACCCCTACGAGCTCGCCCACGGCCTCATCGACTACGCAGAGCTCCTCGTGCGTGCCGACCTGGCCGGAGCGGAATCGGCGCTCGCGGAGGCAACGGACATCGCGGCGCGGCTGGGCTGCCCCCCGCTCGTCGCCCGTGCGGCATCTGTCGCAGCTCTCGCGCGGGTTCCTACCCGCACCGACGCACCGAGCTGACGCCGTACATGGCGTAACCAGTTCGCAGA
>JAKAOD010000183.1 GCA_021823365.1 Actinomycetes bacterium
ACCGGCCCGCCCGAGCCGAGCCGGAGGACGGCGACCTGCGCGCCGCGCTCGGCGCTCGGGAGCCGGGGCCCGACGAGGCGCCAGGTGCCATGCGCCTCGGCGAAGAGGCCGACGGTGCCGGATCTCCGGCAGCTCGCCCCGACGAGGCGTGTCCCGCCGCGGTCGTAGGCGACCGAGGTGAGCGACGAGGGCTTGCACGTGCGGCCGGCGGCGGAGCTGGCGAGCTGGTGGCGGGTGACGAGCGTGCGCCAGCTCGGAAGGGACCCGACCGAGCCGCTCGGCGCCGACCGCCCGAGCGAGGTCGGAGGGGGGGGTGACGCGGCCGAGAGGACCTCGCCGCCGTCACGAGCCACGAGGGCGAGCTCGCCCGAGACCGGGCCGGCGGCGAGCCCGTCGGTCGGCCCGGGGATCGGCGCGCCGGGGACCCAGGAGCGCCCTGAGCCGGAGGTGGAAAGGAGCGTCGAGTACCGGAGCCGGTCCGACGACCGGATGCTGACGAGAAGGGCACTCGATCCGGATGCGGCGAGCACGATCCCGCCGTTCGTCGCCGCACCGAGGTCCGCAGCGTGGTTCGACCAGCGCGAGCCCCCTTGGGGGAGGAAGAACAGCTGCCAGAACGTGTTGAGCCGTTGGTCGAGGTGCCCCATCGGCACGCTTGCCCATGTGCCGGACGAGGTCTCGACGGTGGTCGGGAGCGGGAAGCGGGCGACGTCGATCCCGGCGAAGCGATCGGCGGCTGCGGGCGCCGCCACCGAGGCGAGCAGCGCAGCAGAGCCAGAGAGGGCGCCGCAGGCGACGAGCGCCCCCCGACGAATGCCGGACGGGCACGCGACCGACCGGCGCGTGCCGGCGAAGCGCCGCCCGGCACCTCGCTCTCGCCACGGCAAGGGGCTCACGAGCTTCGCTCCACCCGGCGGATCTGGTCGTCGAGGGTGACGGCGAAGGAGGACCTCGACGCCGCGGTGCCCGCTCCCGGGGCGGTCTCGAGGGTGGCGCGGACGCGACCGCGCGCGTCGATCACGAAGCCGAGCTCGCTGTGGCCGATCATCGCCCCGCCGGGCTCGTACTGCACCTGCACGCCGTAGGCGTTCCAGACGCGGGCGAGCTCTCGGGCCGAGCCCGTCAGGTAGCGCCAGTTCGGGACGTGCTGGAGGCCCTCCTGGCGGTCGAAGGCGAGGAGGTAGGCGGGCGCCTGGTAGAGCGGGTTTGCGTCGATCGCGACGAACTCGACGTCTTCTCGCAGGGCGGGTGCGAGCATCGCGTCCGCCTCCCGGAGCTCCTGGGCGATGAGCGGGCAGTCGCTCGTGCACACCGGGTCGAGGAAGGTGAGCGCGACGACCTTGCCCCGCAGGCTCGCCAGGCTCACGGGGCGGCCGTTCTGGTCGACGAGCCGGAACGGCGGCGCGGCGAAGTCCGTGACGCCCGGCGAGCCGTCGGCTGCCTCGGCGAGGATCGGCGAGGCGTTCGGCTGGACGGAGGCGACGGCCATCGGGACGACGCCGAGGAGGACGACGCAGGCAGCGCCGAGGGCGGCGATGGAGCGGAACAGGTAGGAGGGCCGGAGGGACGTCTGCTCGACGAGCGTCGTGAGCCGCTGGCGCAGCGGCAGCGCCGGTGACGGGGCCGGGCTCGGGGCGATCGACGGAACGGTCTCGGGGACGTGGGCGGCGGCGACGTAGCCGGCGACGAGCACGAGCGCCGCCGGGATCATGCTGTTCGGATCGGTGCCGACGCCGCCGAAGAACCCGAGGTCCTGGACGAGCACCCAGTCGGCGAGGCAAAGCATCGTGCCGGCGACGACAGCCCAGCGCGCGACGCGGGCGAGGCCGGAGAGGAAGGCGAGCCCGAGGGCCGACAGGGCGGTGACGACGAAGAGGTTGACGGCGAAGCCGTGCGCGGCGTCGAGGGCAGCGAAGGAGCGCACCCAGGACGAGAGGAGGTGGGGCTGCGCCGTCTGGGCCATCTGGTGCGCCATGTCCGCGACGGTTCCAAGTCGCGTGCCGTCCGGCTGCCGGCCGTGGGCGATGTGGCCGGACCAGAAGCCGCGCCCGGGCCAGGCCTGCAGCGCCGCCATCCCCATGAGCAACAGGCCCATTCCCCCGAGCAGCAGTCTCCCCAGGCGAGCGCTCGTCCAGTGGCGCTCCGGGAGGGCGACGAGCGCTCCGGCGGCGACGTAGAAGAGCACCGCGCCGGGCAGGCCGAACATCCAGCTCGCCCCGGTGGCGAAGATGCCTCCGAACGCCTCGCCGAAGACCCAGACCACGAGCCCCCACCCGACGGCGCCGAGGCCCGCGAGCCTCGACCAGCTCCCCCGTGGCGCGACGAGGAGCCAGATCCCGATGCCGGCCTGGATCCAGACGACGGAAGCCGGCGCCGCGATCGGGTGGTAGCTCCAGATCGTCGCCCCGGCGTTGGCGAGGTGCTGCACCCAGGCCGGCGACGCCGTGGCGGCGGGCTCGATCACGCCGGTCGTCATCCCGAGCGGCATCTCGGGCTGGGCTTGGAGGATGCCGTCGAGGATCCAGAGCAGGCCGAATCCGATCCGCAGCAGCTTGCGGGCGGGCGCCTCGGCGAAGGCGAGCCCCGCCTCGGCGCGCAAGGTGACCCTGCCGCCGCGCATGCCGCCCGCGCCGGCCGGTCCGCTCCCCGCGCCGGCCGTCCCGCCCGCTGCCGCCCTGCGCAGCTCGGCGCGCCTGAGCAAGCTCCACGCGACGGCGACCAGGGCGAGGATGGCGATCACGACGAGGCCCTGGTGCAACAGGGCCGTCCTGAACGCCGACACGATCGTCGCGTTGTTCGGGGTGATCCCCGAGCCCATCCCCGGCATGCGCGACTGGCTCCTCGCTCCCGCCCGACTGCTCCCCGACAACTAGTCGATCCGGACCGGCTCCTGGTTCCCGACTGGCTCCCGACCGGTCCCTGACCCCTTCCGACGGTTCGCGCGGCCGCTTGCCTGCCGAGCCGCCACGCGGGAGGCGCAGCGGACCGTGGTTATCGTGGCCGGGATGGACGCGCTGACCGGCCTCGCGCTGGAGGCGCAGGCTGGCGACCGCCGCGCGCTGGACGAGCTCGTCGGGGCCGCCTACGGTCAGGTCTGGAGGTTCTGCGCCGGCTTCGTCGACGAGCAGAGCGCCGAGGACCTCGCCCAGGAGACCTTCGTGCGCGCCGTGCGCGGCCTCTCCGGCTTTCGTGCCGACGCCTCCGCGCTCAGCTGGCTTCTCGGCATCGCCCGCCACGCATGCCTCGACGAGCTGCGCGGACGGAGCCGCCGCCGGCAGCGCGACGCGACGCTCGCCTCCCGCCCCGGCCTGGCTCGCTCCGCCGGCACCGACGCCAGCCAGGAGAGCACCGTCGCCGACCTCTACCGCCGCCTCGAGCCCGAGCGGCGGGCCGCCTTCGTCCTCACCCAGCTGCTCGGTCTCTCCTACGGCGAGACCGCCCGCGTCTGCGAGTGCGCTACCGGGACGATCCGCTCACGGGTGGCCCGGGCGAGGGCCGACCTCGTCGCCCTGCTCGGCGACGGGCGCTCCGGCTCGACGACGCGCCGCGAGCGGGGCGGCGCGGCACCGGCATGAGCGGCCGCGCCGTCCGACCGGGCGCCGCGTCACCTGGTGCGTCGACGACCGGACGGCCCGCGACAAGGGAGCGGAGATGACAGAGCTCCGCTACGAGGTTGCCCGCGTCCCGGTCGAGCGGACGCTCGCCCTTCGGCGGGAGGTGCTCCGCCCCCACCTGGCGCCCGAGGAGGCCGCCCTCTCCGGCGACGACGACCCCGCGACGGTGGCGTTCGCCGCCGTCGGCGCGGGTGGCGCGCTGCTGTCCGTCGCCCGGATCGGTCCGGAGCCGGCGCCGTTTGCCGCTGTGGCCGTGGCCCGCGCCGGCCTGGCGGAGTGGCGCCTTCGCGGCATGGCGACCCGTGCTGACGTGCGCGGGCGAGGCATCGGCTCGGCGGTGCTGGACGCCGTCCTCGGCCACGTCGCCGCCGAGGGGGGCGGCCTCGTCTGGTGCAACGCCCGCACCCCGGCGATGGGCCTCTACCGCCGTGCCGGCTTCGTGACCTGGGGCGAGGAGTGGGTCGACCCGACGATCGGCCCGCACGTCGTCATGTGGCGGCAGGTCGGCCCGCAGTCCACTTGACGTCAAGTCAATGACTTGACGTTGCGCTCGGGGGCGCCCCTGGGTTCGCCTCGTGGGCCGTCGTGCTCGGGATCGAGTCGGCCCCCGACGGCTTCCCGGGCGGCAGGGCATGGCTCCGGCGCCGGCAGTGGCCGTTCTCGCAGGGCGGCGGGCGCCGAGTCCGTCGTCGGGTCCGTCGCCCAGCGGCGGTCGGACCAACCGGTGGAGCTATCGGTCGGCGACGAGCGCCTCGCCGACGGGCACGGCGAGGCCGGCGACGGACGGCGAGACGGCGGACTCGCCCGGGCGGAAGGTCGTCCGGCGTGCGTAGCCGGCCGGCGACGGGCGGTCGTGCACCTCGAGGACACCCTCGCCGAGGTCGACCAACCACGCCTCGGCGATCTCCGAGCGGGCGTAGAGGGGCAGCTTGACGTCCCGGTCTGGGCCCGCGCTCGAGCCGGCGACCTCGACGACCAACGCGATGTCCGCGGCGGAGGGAAGCTCGTCGCGGTAGAGGTCGTCTCGCCAGGCGAGCAGGGCGAGATCCGGCTGGGGCTCGGAGGTCGCAGAGCAGCGGATCGGGTTCTGGACGCTCACGACGAAGCGGTCCCCGACCTGGCGCTGGAGGATCCTGGCGAGTGCGTTGACCGAGGCGGCGTGGCGGGCTCCGACCGGCGTCATCTCGGCGATCTCCCCCTCGAGCAGCTCGACGCGGTCGTCCTCGCCAAGGACGCCGACCTCGACCATGCGGTGGTACTCCTCCGACGTCCAGGTCCTGAGCCGCAGCTCCGTGCTCACGCCCCAATGCTACGTGTGCCCGGCCGCCGGGCATACCGGCCTGCCGTTCGCCCGGCTTCCCGTTCGCCCGGCGCCGTTCGGCTGCTGCCGTCGTCAGCGCTGCTCCGGTTCGGATGCCCGGAGGCCCGCCACCGGACCCGCGCGGGAAGAGTTTGCCTGTGCACGCACCGTGGCTAAAGTGACGCCCCGGCGCTGCCGTCGGATGGAGCGCACGTCGGGGTACCGGCGCAAGGAAGAGGGAGCAACAGCGTGCCTCATGGCCCGAGAGCGAGCTCGCGGCCGCCGCTCGACATCGGCCTTCTCGTGTTCTACGAGATCGCCGTCGGCGCGACGCTCGTGCGCGTCGCAGCCTTTCCCCTGAGCCCCCAGACGCCGAGGCAGCTCGCGCTCGCCTTCGGCGTCGTGGCGTTGGGGTTCGGACTGCTCAGCCTGAAGTTCTGGCGGGTCCTCACGCGGCGCTTCGTGCACTTCGAGCTGATCGCCACGGCCGTCTCGCTCGAGGTGCTGATCTCGCGCTCGCACGTCTTCCAGGGCGCGGCGCTCGCCAGCATGGCCGTCCTCCTCGCCGTGCTGTACGTCGCGATGTTCTTCGACATCGTGACGACCGCCGTCTACGGGCTCGTGGCGGCCACGGGCCTTGGCATCGCGCTCCGGTTGAGCAGCCTGCATCCCGGCACGCGCAACTCGGCGCTCCTCGTCGGCGGGGTCACGACCGTCGCCATCGTGCTCAGCGCGCTGTTCCGTCGTTTCCGCGTCGAGGCGATGGTGGACCCGCTCACCGGGCTGCTCAACCGCGGTGCGGCCCAGCAGGGCGCCGAGCGCGAGGTGGCGCGGGCAGCCCGTGACGGCCGACCGCTCTCCCTCGTGGTGCTCGACATCGACGGGCTGAAGGCCGTGAACGACAACCTCGGCCACCTCGCCGGTGACGGGGTGCTGGTCCGTTTCGCCGCAGTGCTCAAGCGCTCGGTCCGGGCCTGCGACCTCGCGGCCCGCTACGGCGGCGACGAGTTCCTCCTGGTGCTCCCGGCGACGGACCGCCGCGGGGCCGCCGTGCTGCTCGACCGCCTCCGCTCCGAGCAGGCGTGCAGCTGGTCGGCGGGGATCGCCGAGTGGCGACGCGGCGAGGACTACTCGTCGTGGTTCGCGCGGGCCGACGCCGAGCTCTACGAGGCGAAGTCGGGCCGGCCGGTCACGGACTGGCCGCGAGTCCTCGCCCTTCAGCCTCGCCTGCAGTAGCCCGGGACGCCGGCGGCCGGCGACCTCGCGAAGGCCCAGCCGTGGTAGACGGCGGCGATCTCCTCACTCTCCACCACGAAGGCGCGTGAGCCGTAGCGGGCGTCGTCGAGGCACATCGCCCGCTCGACCGAAGCCGGTGGAGGAGTGCCGGCCAGCCACTTGCGAGAAGCGCGCCGAGGTCGCCGTAGGGCGAGGATCGAGGGCGTGCCAGCGGCATAGGCTGCAACTTGGTAGTCCTGGAACGTGATCTCGAGGCCGAACGGCGTGAGCGCCCAGGCGGCGAAGTTCGTCGCCACGGGTGCGGTCCCGGAG
>JAKAOD010000184.1:0-3753 GCA_021823365.1 Actinomycetes bacterium
ATGCGATGGCCGTCGGCCCGGCGAGGAACTCCTCGAGCGGCGCGTGCCGGCTGCCGTCGATCGCCCGCTTCACGAGCGTGTTCTTGAAGACCTTGTAGTCGCCACCGGCTGCCGTCAGGCTCTTGCGAAGCGCGGCGAGGTCCGCCACGGAGAGCCCGCGGTACTCGGTGACCACCGTCGCACTGGCACCTTCCAGGCGCGTGCGCACCTCGTCGACGACGGCCACCTTCTCGGGCCTCGGATTGTCCATCGTTCCTCCACGCCTCGGCAGCGGTGCCGCGGCGCCCCGGTGAGCGACGGACCAGGCTGGTGCCCGGGAAGCGTCGCCTCGTCAGGCGAACCCGAAGGTCCCTTCAGCGCCCGGGGGCGCACCGGAGGTCTGCGGCGACCGGAAACTCGTTGCCCGCACGACGTCGGGCTGTCGCGGACAGGGTATCAGGCGGTGACCGCCAGCTCCTCTTCGACCTCGCGGGCACGGGCGGGGTCGATGTGCACGCCGGGGCCCATGGTCGACGACAGGGTGACCGCGAGCAGGTAGCGGCCCTTCGCCGCCGCCGGCTTCGCCCGCACCAGCTCCTCGATGACCGCACGCACGTTCGCGGCGAGGTCTGCCCTGGTGAACGAGACCTTGCCCACCGGGAGGTGGACGTTTCCGACCTTGTCGGTGCGGTACTCGACCCGGCCCCCCTTGAACTCGGTGACCGCCCGGGCGACGTCGCTCGTCACCGTGCCGGTCTTCGGGTTCGGCATCAGACCCCGGGGGCCGAGGATCCGACCGAGGGTCCCGACCTGTCCCATGAGGTCGGGGGTCGCGATGGCGACGTCGAAGTCCAAGAAGCCCTGGTCTCGCACCCGTGCCACCAGGTCGTCGGCACCCACGACCTCGGCACCCACGGTGCGGGCCTCCGCGGCCTGCTCGCCGGCGGCGAACACCGCGACGCGCACCGACTTGCCCGTGCCCGAGGGCAGGCTCAGGGTGCCCCGGACGATCTGGTCGGCCTTGCGAGGGTCCACGCCGAGGCGCACGGCGAGCTCGACCGTCTCGTCGAACTTGGCAGACGCCATCGACTTCACGAGGTCGATGGCGTCGCCGACCCCGTAGAGGGCTTCGCGGTCGTAGCGGCCGCTGAGCGACCGGTAGCGCTTGCCGTGCTGGCTCATCGATGTCCTCCGTATCCGGTGCCGCTCACCCGGCGACCGCGATGCCCATCGAGCGGGCGGTACCGGCCACCTGCTTCTTCGCGGCGTCGAGATCGTCGGTGTTCAGGTCGACCATCTTCACGCGTGCGATCTCGGCGAGCTGCTCGTCGGTGATGGTACCGACCTGCGCTCGGCCGGTGGTCGCCGACCCCCTCTCGACCCCGGCAGCCTGTCGCAGCAGAACCGGGGTCGGGGTGGTCTTGAGCACGAAACTGAACGAACGGTCCTCGTAGATCGTGATCTCGACCGGCACGACGGTCCCCCGCATGGACTCGGTGGCCGCGTTGTACTGCTTGGTGAACTCCATGGTCTGGACCCCGTGCGGGCCGAGGGCGGTACCGACCGGCGGCGCAGGGGTCGCCTGGCCGGCCTGGAGCTGGATCTTGACGACGGCGAGCACACGCTTGCGGGGAGGCATTCGGGGATCTCCTTTTGAATCAGAGCTTCGAGACCTGGCTGAACTCGAGCTCGACCGGCGTCTCCCGGCCGAAGATGTTCACGAGCACCTTCAGCTTCAGCTGGTCCTCGTTGATCTCGGCGATCTGCCCGGAGAAGTCCGCGAACGGGCCCTCCTTCACGCGCACCGTCTCGTTCACCTCGTACTCGAGCTTCGGTCGGCGCTGCTTCGACGGCGTCTGGAGGCCTTCGGGCTTGACCTGGAGGATGCTCTCCACCTCGCGGCGCGAGAGGGGCGTCGGCTTGGTGCCGGGGCCGACGAAGCCGGTCACGCCGGGCGTGTTGCGGATCGCGCCCCAGGCGTCGTCGTCGAGGTCGCTCCGGACGAGGAGGTACCCCGGGAACACCTTCTTCGGGACGGTCACCCGCTTGCCGTTCTTGACCTCGACGACGTCCTCCATCGGGACGACGACCTCGTAGACACGGTCCTCCATCCCCCGGGAGGCGATGACGTTCTTCAGGTTGGAGGTGACCTTGTTCTCGTAGCCGGAGTACGTGTGGACCACGTACCACCGGCCTGGCCGGTCGTAGGGACTCGGGACGTAGGCAGCCTCGTCCTCCTCGTCCTCCTCGTCCTCCTCGTCCTCGGCTGCTCCGGATGGGGCGTCCCCCGTCGCGTCCCCCGGCGCGGCGCCCGTCGCGTCCTTACGGAGATCGGCGGCGTCATCGGCGGCGTCTCCGCCGGCAACGCCGTCAGCTGCGCCTGGCTGGACGATGTCGCCATCGACGACGTCCGTCATGGAGCGGCTCTCGTGGAGGTCGGTCTCAGGTGTCACGTGCATGCCGCTCACTTCTGGAACATGTAGACCACGCCGTGACCGAAGGCGTAGTTCAGCACGTAGATCAGCGCGATCATGAGCAAGAGAGTGAAGAAGACGACCAGCGAATAGGTCACCATCTCGGCACGGGTGGGCCAGGCGACCTGGCGGAGCTCGTCGCGGATCTCACGAGCGAACTGGACGGGGGTCGTACGGTGCGGTGCGGCCGCCTTCGCGTCGCGCGGCCCCGCCCCGACGGCGCCGATGTCGAATGCCTCGGTCTCCAGGCCGGGCTCATCGGTCATCGTCCGGTCTCGCCGTTCCGTCATGCGCTTGATCTCGCGGTTCACTGCGTCGCTCCGACTGTAGATCTCGTTACGGGAGTCACTCCGTCCCGGTTGGGCTCCCAGCAGGGCAGGAGGGACTCGAACCCCCAACCGCCGGTTTTGGAGACCGGTGCTCTACCAGTTGAGCTACTGCCCTCTGTCACCGCGGTCCTCATCCGGGGCGGTCCCGGCCACCGAGGCCGTCAAACCTCGGGGCAGCGCCCAAGGCTACCACCACCTCGCGGAGATGATCAGCGGGTCTCCTTGTGAAGCGTGTGCCTGCGGTCCCAGCGGCAGTACTTCTGCATCTCGATCCGCTCGCGGTCGTTCAGCTTGTTCTTGGTAGTGATGTAGTTCCGCCGCTTGCAGACTTCGCACGCGAGCGTCACCTGGACCCGCTTCTCGTTCTTGGCCATCGGGGTTGCCTCTCCTTGTCCGACCTCTCTCCGACCTTCGTGCTCGACCCGGCCGTCCCGGTCCGTAGCGGCGGCGGGACTCGAACCCGCGACAACACGATTATGAGCCGTGTGCTCTGACCAACTGAGCTACGCCGCCGGGGAGCCCCCTGTCGGAATCGAACCGACGACACCAGCCTTACCATGGCTGTGCTCTGCCGACTGAGCTAAGGGGGCGCGGCTGCCCGCCGCCGAACTGGCGACGGCTCATCTTAGTGCCGCGGCCGGCGGGTCGCGAGTGGGCCCTGTTCGAGAGATGGGTCCACGGCGGTCACACCCGGCTCGTCCCCGTCCTCTGTACCATCGCTCGATGCGGCTGCGCCTGGTGGAGCCCGAGGACGCTGAGGCCATCCGGTCGATCTACAACCACGAGGTCTCCTCCGGCACGAACACCTTCGACCTGGTCGATCGCTCGGTCGAGGAGCAGCGGATCTGGGTCGACCGCCACCGAGGCGCCCATCCGGCGATCGTCGCCGTCGAGGGAGGCGCCCATCCCGCGATCGTCGCCGAGGACGCGGCGGGTGCACCGGGCGCGGGTGTCATCCCCACTGCGGGAGA
>JAKAOD010000184.1:3763-6454 GCA_021823365.1 Actinomycetes bacterium
CTCAGCGCTGCGCCGTACCAGGAGCAGGTCCTCGGCTTCGCCGTGCTCTCGCCCTTCCGGGACCGCGCGGCGTACGCCACGACCGTCGAAGACTCCGTCTACGTCCACGGCGACCACCGCGGCAGAGGGATCGGGCGGGCCCTCCTCGACGAGCTCCTCAGCTTGGCAGGAGCCCATGGGTTCCACGCCGTCATCGCGCGAATCTCCTCGTCCAACCAGCCGTCGATCCGCCTCCATCACGCCTGCGGCTTCGAGCTGGTCGGCATCGAGCGGGAGGTCGGCCGGAAGCATGGCCATTGGCTCGACGTGGTCGAGCTGCAGCGGATGCTCTGACCTGGATCCAGATCTGAGATCTGACGACGGGGTGCGTACCGTAGGCCTCAGCGGGCGGCTGCTCGGGCGAGCGCCTCGTGGACGCCGGGATCCTGCCAGGAGCTCGACCATCTCCCGATCGGCGCCAGGAGGACGCCGAGGAGGACGAGGAGCGCTGCCGCGACGGCGACCGGGTTGTAGTGGATGAGCTCGTCGAGCAGGGTCCGCCCGCCGGGTAGCCCGATGAAGGGCGAGAGGGCCGAGACGGCGACGAGCACCGCACGCAGCTTGCCGGCGGCGATGGGCGCGAGGAGCACCACGCCCCAGGTCAGGTACCAGGGTTGGACCACCGGGCCGAGCACCACGAAGAGCAGCATGCTGATGCCCATGGCGCGCACCGCGCCGACTCGGTCGCTGCGCAGGAGCAGGTAGACGGAGAGCCCGGCGGCGGCGGCCAGCCCGAGGACCCGCGTTCCCGACAAGACGCCCGCCGTCGAGATGGAGGTCCACCCCGCAGCGTGGAGCGCTCCGGAGAGCAGCATCCCGATGCCGGTCGCCGGCGCGAGCCAGCTCCTCACGGTGCCCGGCGTGTCGAGGTTCGCGATCCAACCGATGCCGAGGCCGCTCGCGAACGAGAGGCCGAGCACGAGCGCGGAGGCCATCGCGCCCGCTTTCAAGAGCGGCCGCACCCGCTGGCGCCACGAAAGACCGGGCCCTGTCCACTCCCAGCCGATGTAGACGACCCCGATCGCCGCGGGGACCTTGATCGCGGCGGCGGTCGCACAGAGGAGGACGCCCCAACCCGGATGTCGGCAGCGGGCGGCCGTGACGCCCGCGACGAGCAAGCCGAGCATGAGCGCGTCGTTGTGGGCTGCGCCGACCAGCATGAGGATGGTGAGGGGGTTCAGCACCGCCATCGCGTACACGGGGCCGTGGTCCTTCCGGAACGTCCGCGCGAGCGCGGGGACGCACGCGGCCATGAGGGCCACTCCCGCGAGGGAGGACAGGCGTAGGAGGACGACCGTCGCAAGGACGTGGTGCAGGCTGACGCTTGCGAAGAACCCGTCCATCATCAAGAAGAGGGGCCCGTAGGGCGCGGGCGTGTTCAACCAGAGCGGGTCGACGGGATTCACGTAGGGTCCCGCACCGAGGGTGTAGGGCCCGTAGTCGTACGGGTTGATGTGGTGGCTCATCATCTCGCCCTGCGCCGCGTAGGAGTAGACGTCGCGGCTGAAGATCGGAGCGACGACCAGCATCGGCAGCACCCACAGGGCGAGGATCCAGCCGAGGTAGCGCACCGGCACCCCTGGCCGGCGCGCCAACGCCTTCATCAGGCCGTACCAGACGCGGATGAGGAGGACGAGCCCGCCGTAGACGGCGACGAGCCCGAAGAGCATGAAGCTCTCGGACGAGCCTCCCTGTGGGGGCTCACCGAAGAACCACGTCCCGGCCATCTCCAGCTTGAACGGTGAGCTCGGCAGGGACGCGCCAAGCGCGATCGCGCACAGCGCGAGGAACCCGAGGAGGGCGGGACGGCGGAGGAAGCGCCATCCCTCGGGCTCGTCGTCACCCGGCTGGACCCTCCCTGCGAGCATCGACGCCGGGAGGACTCGGACCTTCAGCATCTCGAGGCGAACCGCCAGCCGATCGGCGGCTGCGCCTGCGAGCACCGCACGCTCGTGCACCTTCGTCCGCTCGTGCGCCAACCAGGGCTCCACCCTGCTCGCCGCGCCGGTTCCCTGCTGCACGGCCGAGTTGCCCCCGCTCGCTCGAACGTTCACGTCCTTTTGCACGACGACGCCGACCTCACCCGTAGTCCGGCGGAGCGCTCCGCCAACTGCTGCTCCCGATCTCACAGTGATAAGGACTGCTCGGGCCGGCCCGACGGACAGCCCTCGGCGCTCGGCCCGGGACCACGGCACGACGCCGACACCGTCGCCGGGAGCCGCACGGGGTGCACCCAGCGTGCCGCGGTCTCGGCCTTGCGTCATGGCATTGTAACCGTGCACCCACCGGACGCCAATGTCCGCTACGAGTTGGGCGGAGGCGCTGCACCGTCCTTGGTGCTCCGAGACCGCGACGGCACCCCGAGACCACGACAGGGCTCCGGCACCCGGCGCGAAGAGGCCGGCGAGCTCGCCCGCAGCGTCGGCCGACCCGCGAAGAGTCCTTGCCCGAGCTGGACCCAGAGCTCCGCGCGGCACGCGCGCCGTTCGTTCGCTGTCCCCTGCGCGCAAACCACGCAGCCGAACGCGCTCACCAGCGTCACCGTACCGGAGCTGCGATGCCTCCGCCCGTAAAGGCCGAGCGAGCCCAGCACCTCGGCGCCGAATCCCTTGACCGGTCTTGACCCAATACCAGTAACTTAGAGTTACAAGC
>JAKAOD010000185.1 GCA_021823365.1 Actinomycetes bacterium
CACGCGACTTCGTGGATCGCGCGGTCCCTCGGTCGCCGCCGAGATCCCCGATGTCGCCACCGAGATCCAGGTCGCGGTCCTCGGACGCGCCGAGGTCCGCGGCGTGCCTGCGTCCTTTGCCGGCAGGCCGAGGCTCACCGAGCTCGTCGTGTACCTTGCGCTCCATCCCGACGGCGCGACCGCCGCATCGTGGTCCACGGCGCTCTGGCCCCGCCGACGGGTGCCCTGCCAGACGATGTCCAACCGAGTGTCCGAGGCGCGCCACCTCCTCGGGCTCGCCGCCGACGGCCGGCCGCGACTGCGGCGCGCCGGCGACGTGTACCGGCTCGCCGAGGTCTCGACGGACTGGCAACGCTTCAAGTCCCTCTGCGACCGCGCGATGGGGGTCGAGTCCTGGCGGGAGGCGCTGGCGCTCGTGCGCGGGCGACCCCTTCAGGACCTCTCCTCGTCGCTTTGGACGGCGCTCGAGTACATGGGCGCCGAGATGGAGCGTGTCGTCTCCGAGTGCGCGCTCCTCTGCGGCAGGACGCTGCTCGATGCCGGCGACCACAGCGGTGCCGAGTGGGCGGCACAGCAGGGACTTCGGGCATCGCCGTGGGACGAGCGTCTCGTCCGGCTCCGCATGACGACCGCCGACGCCGCCGGCAACCGCGCCGGGATCGAGGCCGTGGTGCGTCACCTCCTGCTCGTGATGGAGATCGAGGGCGATCCTCGCGATCAGCTCCACCCCGAGACGCTGGCGCTGTACCGTCGGCTCACCGGCCACGAGCTCGCCCCCAGGCACTGAGCGGGCACCGGTCGCCGGTGCCGACGCTCCTCGTCGTCCGAGGGGCTCGGGTGCTGGGGGCGCCGCACCATGGAGGAAGGCATGACGCTGCTCGAGGGCAAGACGATCCTGGTCACAGGCGTGCTCACCGACGACTCGCTCGCCTGGAAGGCCGCGGAGCAGGCGCGGGCCGAAGGGGCGACGCTCCTGCTCACCGGCTTCGGGAGGGGCCTGTCGCTCACGCGGCGCGTCGCGAAGAATCTCGACGGCGAGCCAGAGGTCCTCGAGCTCGACGTCACCGATCCCTCGCATCCCGCCGCGGTCGCGGCCGCGGTCGCCGAGCGCTACGGCCGGCTCGACGGGCTCGTCCATGCGATCGGCTTCGCTCCCGCCGCGGCGCTCGGCAACGGCATGCTCGGAGTCGGTTGGGACGACGTCGCCACCACCCTCCAGGTCTCGGCGTACTCCCTCAAGGTCCTGGCTGAAGCGTTCCTCCCGCTGTTCGAGCGCGCCGGCGGGGGCTCCATCGTCGGGCTCGACTTCGACGCGACCGTCGCCTGGCCCGCGTACGACTGGATGGGAGTCGCAAAGGCCGCGCTCGAGGGGCTCGCCCGTTACCTGGCGCGCGACCTCGGGCCGCGCAACGTCAGGGTCAACCTCATCGCCGCAGGTCCGATCCGGACCGTCGCGGCGCGCTCGATCCCCGGCTTCGACCGGTGGGAGGACACCTGGGGTGAGCGCGCGCCCCTCGGCTGGGACGTCCGTACCGACGGCCACGCCGTGGGCCGGGCGTGCGTCGCGCTCCTCTCCGACCTGTTCCCGCGCACGACGGGCGAGATCGTCCACGTCGACGGCGGTCACCACGCCGTCGGCGCGTGAGCGCCGGCTGCACGCGCGACGGATCGACGCGGGTCGGGCGCGCCGAGCAGCCGCGGTAGGCTCGGCGCGCCCGACCCGGGCCCGTGGTGCGCCCGAAGCGAATGGTGCCGTCCGGCTCAGAGGGCGTCATGCCGCGAGGACGTGTGCGGAGATCCGGGGCGAGGGCGGCGTGGCCGAGTGGTTTAGGCAAGGGCCTGCAAAGCCCTGTACCCCAGTTCGATTCTGGGCGCCGCCTCCAGATGTTTTCTCTGCTCAGAGGCTTAGTCTGAGGATGCGTTCCGAACCGCCAGGTCAGCCATACCGCGTGGATACCGCGGCCCTCAAGAACGCAGTTGGATGACGGTGGCGCCTGCTGGACGCCCAGCCGCCTCGATCACGTTGTCGAGGTAGCCGGCGATCTCGCGGTTCCGCTCCTCCGTGGCGTGCTGGTAGCGGAGTGCGGCAACCGGCGAGCTGTGCCCGATCATCGCCATCAGCTCCTTGAGGGTGACATCTCGGTTCCGAGCGACGAGCGTCGCGGCGTGGTGGCGGAGGTCGTGCGGCCGGATGCCCCCCGGACAGGTCCGCGACCATGGCGTGAGCCCGGCCGCCATGCAGGCGGCGCGCCAGGCGTTCGACAGGTCCGCTCGACGTAGCGGCGCCCGCTGGCGCGTGAAGACAGCTGCTTCGGGCTCAGGGCCGACGAACGCCTTCAGATGTGCAATGAGCACGTCGGCAACCGCCGCCGGCAGTGCCAGCGTCCGAGTGCCCGCCTCGCTCTTCGGAGCGGTCACCACGCGACCCTGTCCGGCGACCTCGTGAAGCTGGCGGCGCACGCTGACGCTGCGATGCATCAGGTCGATGTCCTGACGCTGGAGCCCGAGAAGCTCGCCGGATCGCAGCCCAACGAAGCCACCAAGGTAGATGAGTGCCTTGAGGTTCGGCGCGATCGCCTCGGCGAGCTTGAGCACGTCGGCCGTGTCGAGCATCGGCCGTTCCGGGGCGTGCTCGATGCCAGCACCCTTGATCACGCATGGGTTGCGCGGAACCAGCTCGTCGCTGACCGCCGTGGACAGGATCGCTCGGAGCAGCCGGTAGCCCTTGGCCGCCTGGTCCGGTGACTTGGCCGACAGCTCCGAGTGCCACGAGCGCACGGCCGTCGGCGTGATCTGGCGCAGCTTCGTCTTCCCGAAGGCTGGTCGCAGGTGACGGCGCAACAGCGCTTCGTAGCCTTGTCGGGTCATCGGCGTGAGCGGTCGCCCCTTCACGAGCCGTTGGTCAAGCCATGCGTCCGCGTAGCCCCCGAAGAAGGTCTCGCCGCCTCGAGGGTTCAGCACGAGCCCGGCCAGCTCGTCGGCCTCGATCTTGCGCTTGAACGCCTCGGCATCAGCCTTGAAGTCGAACGTCCGCGTGTAGTGCTTGCCGTTCGCCATGAACTTGACGTCGTAACGCTTGCCGCGGGTGGTCTCGCGAGTACGCAGGTTTGCCATATCAAAAGGCTAGCACGTACAGGGCCTCGCGTACAGGGCTACGCGCGGTATAGACTACTTCATGATCGCCTTGAGCAGCTTCCCGGTGAGCCCCATGCTCTTCCCGTACGCCTTCGCCCGGACCCTCCGCTTGGCAAGCGCCACGGGGCCGCGGCTGGCCGCACGAACGTTGTTCGACAGGCGAGCCACATGGTAGAGCTGGCTGGTAAGACTCCGCCTCCTCTCCATGGGTCCTCCCCCTACGCCACTGATTCCGTCTTCGCCCTCTCCAGTTGGTCGACGGGCACCGCCACGTCGCTCGATCCAAGTTCCTCGCCCGATGGTCCGCGGGTTGGCACGCGAACGCGGGCGTGCCGGTGTCGGGGTGGTCCATACACCTCGACGACGGTGCCCTCCACGCTGCTACGACCCCGCGGCACCGTCACCATTTTGCCCTGCCTCATGGGCCTTACGGACTCTGACTGGCGCATTCTCATCCCCTACCAGGGAGCTGGCTGACCGAACAGGAAACCCAGCTGAGCAGCCAGCTCGTCATCGATGTTAGTCGCAAGGCTGTCGAGCAGCGCACGCCACCGCCGGAATGTCGCGAGCGTTAGCGGGTAACCGTCTGCTCTCAGGTCTCGGATAGGTGCATCCAATCCGTGAGCGAGAGCATTCCTCGCCCGGTTCAGCTTATCCAAGGCCCCATTTTGAGCCTTGGTTCGATTCGGGTAGCGCGCCTCAAGCGCAGGCCACAGCTCGAGACCAAGTCGCCCGTAGTCCGCCCCCAGGCTGCCGGGCTGTGCGTTGCCCTTGTCAAGTTGACGGTTGGTCGCGAGCAGACTCCGCACGGCCGCCTCCGCGGCGCCGTTTCCTTGAGCAATCGAGGCGGCGAAGAACGCCGTACCCTCGTCGTGCAACTCCCTCGAGTCCGCCTGGAACTGAAACCACTTCTACCCGCTGACCGGTGATCTTGCCGGCCCGAACATCGAGGGCTGGACCATCATCGCCGCGATGGCAGCCCTGACACGGCGGATCCGTCTCGGCTGCCCGGTCACGGGCATGATCTGCTGCCATCCTGCGGTGCGCGCGAACATGGCGGCGAACGTCGACGCCATCTCCCGGGGCCGCCTCGAGCTCGGGCTCGGTACCGGGTGGAACCAGCAGGAGTGCGACGCCTACGGGATCGAGCTGCCCCCGCTCAGTGAGCGCTTCGATCGCTTTGACGAGGGCGTCGAGGTCGTCGTCCGGCTGCTCTCCGACGAGCTCGCGAGCTTCTCTGGCGCCCACTTCACCCTGTGCGAGGCGCGTTGCGAGCCGAAGCCAGTCCAGCGCCCACACCCGCCGATCGTGATCGGCGGTCGGGGGCCGAAGCGCAGGCTTCGCACAGCCGCCCGCTTCGCCGACCAGTGGAACGCGATCGTCGACGACCCCTCGGAGTGGCAGGAGCTGCGAGAGATCCTCGTCTCCCACTGCGAGTCGATCGGTCGGGACCCGACCGAGATCTCGAGCTCGGTGATCGTCCGGGGCGAAAAGGGCTCCGATCCCGGCGAGGTCGCCGGGCGGGCCGCCGCCTTCGGCAGGGTCGGCGTCGATCTCGTGTTCGTCAGCCTGCCTCACCACGCGGAGCCGAGGCTTGTCGAGACGCTGGAGGAGGCGCTCGCGCCGCCCGCCTGAACGGAGCGTGCGAGCTGACGCACGACCTTCTGGGCCCGGCGCAGTCCGCTGGACGGTGCGTGGTATCGCGTCGCAGCTACCTCGTCGGAACGGACCGCTCGGCAGCCGGCTCCCTCTCCGTCCGGCGCCGTCGAGCGAACCGAGGCAACTCGGGCGTCGCCGCGCGGCGCGAGCTCTCGGCTCATCGACGAGCCAAGCCGGTTCGAAATGGGCGATGCCGGCACCCGATTCCGCTGCGGGCTCCGGACGCCATCAGCCGCGCCATCTTGACCTGGCAGGGTGCTCGGGCACCACCCATCATCACTCACTCGTCGTGGTACTCCACGAGGAACTGCCTGAATCTACTGCCCAATAGCTCCTTAGTATAGGCGTGCTTCGGAGAACGAATCACGTCATCGGTCTTCCCCTCCTCGACGACGCGGCCCTCCGACATCACATAGACCCTTTCGCAGGTGTACGAGACCACACCGATATCGTGCGTGATAAGCAGCAATGCCATGCCGCGCGACGCCGACAGCTCGCAGAACGTCGACAGCACAGCCCGCTGAATCGTGGCATCAAGTGCCGAGGTCGGCTCGTCCGCGACAAGGATCTCAGGATTGCAGGACATTGCCATAGCAATCAGCGCACGCTGGCGCAGGCCTCCTGAGAGCTCGTGTGGAAACCGCTCGAAGATGGCGTCAGCGTCCGAGATTCCCGCAGCGCGCAGCGCCTCGAGCGCTGCGACACGCACCTCGCGTCGTGCCCCAGTTTTCTGACCCGCGTGGCGCCGATGCGCACGAATCACGGATTCGATCTGCTTGCCGACTCGGTAGACGGGACTGAGCGAGGATAGGGGATTCTGGAACACCATGGCGATGCCGGCACCCCGGACCGTGCGAAGCATGCCCTGGCTGAGCGAGAGAAGGTTCTGATCCCGGTATCTGACAACCGAATCCGAACCGTAGGAAGTCCTCGCCTCGTCGTGCAAACGAAGGAGCGACAGCGCGGTCGTCGACTTGCCCGATCCGGACTCACCGACGATGCCCACTCGCTCGCCTCGGGCGACCTGGAGCCCAACGCCCCGCACGGCGTGCACTGCTGGGCTACCCGTGAACGTCACCTGAAGGTCGGTCACCTCGAGAATGGGTTGATTCCTCATGGGACTGACTGCTTGTCCGCGACGGCGAGCTCCCGCCACCGGAAGCACGCGACGGCGTGACCATCCGCAGTCTCCTGAAGCGCGGGCACCTCGGCCCGACACTGCGCGAGGGCGTGCGGGCATCGGTGTGCGAACGGGCAAGCAGACGAGAGGGAGTCCGCGATGGATTCGACGGCGATCGGCTCTTCGGCCGTTCCCTCAAGCTCTGCCTCCTCGGCGAATCGCTCTCCTGCGTCCGACAGCGAAGCCGCGAGCAGGAGCCGAGTATAGGGGTGATGTGGCTCCTCAAACACGATGGAAGCAGTCCCACACTCGACGAGGTGCCCGCGATAGAGAACCGCGATTCGGTGGGCGATGCGTCTCACCAGACCGAGATCGTGCGAGATGAACAAGTAGGAGACACCCCGCTCTCGTTGCAGACCGACGAGGAGATCGATAATTCGGGCCCCTACCGATACATCCAGTGCAGAGGTCACCTCGTCGCAGATGACCAATTCC
>JAKAOD010000186.1 GCA_021823365.1 Actinomycetes bacterium
CCCAGGGCCCAGGGCCCAGGGCCCAGGGGCTCCCGGATCGTTCAGCATCGCTCCGCTCCTCGCGGTGCGGCCCGCCGGCGGGGCGTCGACCGTCGTGCCATCAGCGGCCGCCGGCCGGCGTTCTTGACCTCGGGCGCCCGCGGCGGGGCGGCCCCGCCGCCCGGAAAGTGGCACCGCGCGGGCGACGGAGAGGCGGGCTTGCTCGAGGGCGGCGGGAAGCGCTGCGCTTGGCGCCGGTCGCGCGAGGAGGTAACCCTGGGCGGCGTCGCAGCCAAGCTCGCGCAAGGCGTCGAGCTGCGAAGCGGTCTCGACGCCCTCGGCCACCACCCGCAGGCCGAGGCCGTGCGCGACCCGGACCACGGCGTCCACCAAGAGCGCGTCCGCCTGGTCGGTCCCGAGCCCGGCGATGAAGCCGCGGTCGATCTTCACGACGTCGACGGGAAGATGCTTCAGGTACGAGAGCGCCGAGTAGCCCGTGCCGAAGTCGTCGATGGCAACCTCGACCCCGAGCTCCCGCAGCGTCGCAAGCACCCGATAGGCGGCGTAGTCGTCGGTGGCGACGAAGGCCGACTCGGTCAGCTCCGCGCAGACCGACGACGGTGGCAGCCCCGCGGCGGCGCAGGCGGCGGCGAAGCGCTCGACGAGGCGCTCGTCACGTAGCTGGCGAGCCGACAGGTTGACGGCCACCTTCGGCCGCGCCCCCGCGCGCCCCGGCCAGCTCGCCGCCTCGGCGATGGCCCGCTCGATGACGAAGGCGCCGAGCTCGACGATCAACCCGCTGCGCTCGGCGAGAGGGACGAAGCGGTCCGGGACGACGAGCCCATGGCCGGGTCGTTCCCAGCGAAGCAGCGCCTCACAGGCGATGGCCTCGCCGCTCGCGAGCGCGACGACCGGCTGGTAGTGCAGGCACAGCTCCCCGAGCGGCACGGCCCGCTCGAGCGCCTGCTCGGTCTCGAAGGCCTCGACCGCCGCCCGCCGCAGCTCGGCGTTGCCGACGACGAAGTTCCCCCCGCCGCGCTCGGACGCGTGACGCATCGCCGCGGCGGCGTCGCGGACCAGGCTCGCCGCGTCGTCGTGCTCGCGGTCGGCGAGCGCGACGCCCACCGAGGGCACGCCCTTGAGCTCCCCCCAGCCGGGAACCGCCACCGGGCGAGCGAGCGCGGCGATGGCTGAGCTCGCGAGGCGCAAGATGGCGTGCTCGTCGCGTGCTTGTCGGACGACAGCGAAGCGCCCCCCGCCGAGACGAGCGAGCGTGTCCTGTGGACCGCAGCAGGCCCGCAGGCGCCGGGCCGCCTCGGCCACCATGGCGTCGGCCGCCTCGTCACCTGCCGTCGAGGCGACGGTGTCAAGGGCACCGAGGCCGACGACGAGCACACCGACCTGACCGTCCCCACGCTTCGAGCGAGCGAGGGCCGCTGCCGTGCGGTCGGCGAACAGCGCCGCGTTCGCAAGCCCGGTCGCGTCGTCGGGCGGCGCCCGGCGTGCCAGCTCGGCCTGCAGGCGACGGGTCTCGGTCACGTCGTGGACGACCACGAGCGCAGCCGGCCGCGCCTCCCATTCGAGCAGGTGGGAGGTCACCTCCACCTCGATGAGCGTCCCGTCGGCCTTCTGGTGGCGCCACGACCCCGCGTGCCGCAGCACCTCTCGCCGCTCGGCGACGAATGCCCGCAGGCGGGCGCGGTCCTCGGCAGGCCGGATGTCGGCGATCGTCATCGCCAAGAACGCCGCCCGAGGGTAGCCGTAGTGGGCGACCGCCGCCTCGTTCACCTCGAGGAAGCGCAGCGTCTCGAGGTCGTAGACCCACATCGGCAGCGGGTTCGCCAAGAGCAGGAGCCGGAACGCTCCGCCCGCGTCCCCGATGCTCCGCCTCCTCGCCCCTGACGGGGCACCGAGCCGGCGTCCCTCGTCGGACATCGCCCTCCCCGGAAGGTCGATCCTCCGCCGGATGTGCGTATCATCGTACTCTCTCGCCTACTGGTTGTCACTCCAGTGACACTCTCCGCGCGATCACGCGCCAGGAACGCCGCTCGAGCAGACGGGCGCGACCGAGATCACGCCGCCGCCCTTCGTCGGCGGCCAGGATGGCTCGCGATCAGCGTGGTCGGTAGGCAGCGGATCGGTGCTGGATGTCGAGGACGATGACGACGCGCTTCTCGTCATTGATCTCGTAGAGGATGCGCCACTCGCGGCCGAGGCGGGCGCTGAAGATGCCGGTCAGCGCGTCGCGAAGCGGCTTGCCGATCCTGCGGGGATCGTCCAGCAGCGGCCCGGTGACGACCTCAACAGCGGTGGCGGCGACCTCCGGCGGCAGCCGGTCGGCGAGGGCTCGTCGAGCCGGTGGCGCCGTACCAAGCTCGTAGCGTTCGCTCACGAAGCCTGGCGCCCTCGTGCCAGGCTTCGTACCGCGTCTACCCCGTAGACGATGTCGCCGTCGGCGACCGCCTGACGCGCGTCGGCCAGCGCGCGCAACGCCTGGGGGTCGGCCACCACCTCGGCGGTCTCGCGCAGCGCGAGGAACGTCTCGATGGCGAGCACCACGGTCTGGTGAACGCTGCGTCGGTCCTCTTCGGCAGCGGCACGCAGGTCGGCGTCAAGCTCCGGGTTGAGACGCAAAGTCATCGCCATACCATCATGATATCATTCGATACCTCTTCGGTGCCCACGCGTCTGATTGCGGACTCTCTGCGGCCGAAGCTGATCCACCTGCCGCGCGGCGACGCCTGGTCGATCCCCGAGGCGCGCGCGGGGACTTCGGGCCGCCGATGTGCACGGCGAGACCGCCGGGATGCGCGCCTCAGGATCGGCTCCCGAGGTGCCGTTAGCCGTGGCAGGCGCGCCGTCGTGGCGGGCCCAGCGTGAGGACCCGCATGTGATGAGACGCCCGCCTGCGCGGGCCCGGCGGCTGCGACGCCGGCTGGCCTCCCCGGCAGGACTGAGCCGTGACGGCCGAGGTGGTGGCCAACCCTGAGCGGCCCGGGCACCCGGCATCGCCGGCATCGCCCGGCGCGACCGCGGCCAGCTGGGCTCAGGCCTTCTCCTCCCGGCCGAACCAGGTGGCGGCGCTGTTGTGGGCGGCGGGCGGGCTGGTGGTGGCGGCGGTCCTCCTCGTGCAGCGCTGGCCCGAGCCGTCGCTTCTCGCCCTCGTCGTGCCGGCGGCCGTCGCCGGGGTGTGCGCCATCTCCCGGGCGACGGCCGGCGAGCGCCTGCCGCGCTGGAGCCTGCAGGTCGACGTCGGGCTCGGCAACCTCCTGATCAGCGTGGTCGCCACGGCCTCGGCGAGCGAGCACGTCGAGCTTGCCAACCTCTACCTGCTCGTCGAGGTCTTCGCCCTGCTCTACCTGCCGCTGCGCGCGGCGCTCGGGCATCTCGGCGCAGCCGGGGCCGCCTACGCCCTCGTGCTCGGCCTCGGTCCCCGGCCGGCCGAGCCGCCGCTTCTCGCCTGGCTCGCGGTGTTCGGGACCGGCGCCGTCGTGGGCGTGGTCGTCGTCGGCCTCGTGCGCGTGCTGCGCACCGTCGCCCGGGAGGACCCCTTGACCGGGCTCGCCAACCGCCGCGCCTTTGACGAGCGGATCGACGCCGAGCTCGAGCGCGCGGGCCGAGGCGGGGAGGCGGTCTCGATCCTGATCGCCGACCTCGACGGCTTCAAGGCGGTGAACGACGCCCACGGGCACCACGCCGGGGACCGCCTGCTCGTGGCGACGGCCCGGTCGTGGCGGGCGGCGACCCGCGGCGGCGGGGACTTCTTGGCCCGCCTCGGCGGCGACGAGTTCGCCCTGCTCGCCCCCGGCGCGGACGAGGTCACCGCCCACGGCCTCGCCCGGCGGCTCAGCGAGGCGCTCCCCCAAGGTGTCTCTGCCTCGGTCGGGGTGGCCACCTGGGACCGGGCCGAGGGGGCCTCGGACCTCCTGCGTCGGGCCGACCGGGCGATGTACCGCGCCAAGCGGCGCCATCGCCGCAGCGACGGCCCCTCCCGCCCCGTCTGAGTGTGCAGCGCTGAACTATCCGCGCGATTGAGCCCCGCGTGGGGTAGGGTTTGGCGTGCGGGAGTTCCTGCTGGGCGGCGAGGCTCTGGCCGCGTTCTTCGCTCGGGTGTCCCCGCACCTCGACGAGCGCCAGCGTCGCGTGCTCGCCGGCTCCATGGCCCGGGCGCTCGGCCGGGGCGGGATCGTGGCGGTGGCCGAGGCGACGGGGATGAGCCGCTCGACGTTGCAGGCAGCAGTGAGCCAGGTGGACGCCGGGATCGAGGTGAGCGATCGGGTACGCGCCCCTGGCGGTGGTCGGCCTCGTCTTGTCGACAAGGACCCGACCCTGCTCGCTGACCTCGATGCGCTCGTCGACCCCGAGACCCGTGGCGATCCCATGTGCCCGCTTCGCTGGACGACGAAGTCGACCGAGCACCTCGCTGGAGCGCTGCAGGAGATGGGCCATGTCGTCTCTTCCGACACCGTCGGGCGGCTGCTGAAGGAGATGGGCTACAGCCTCCAGGCCCCGGCCAAGGAGAACGAGGGCGCTCAGCATCCCGACCGTGATGCCCAGTTCCGCTACCTGAACGACCAGGTCGAAGCCCACCTCGCGGCCGGCCAACCGGTGATCAGGGTCGACTCGAAGAAGAAGGAGGTGCTCGGGAACCTCGCCAACAAGGGCAGGGAGTACGAGCCAAAGGGTGAGCCAACCCGCGTCAACGTGCACGACTTCCCTGATCCCAAGCTCGGCAAGGCGATCCCCTATGGGGTCTTCGACCTCGCCGCCGATGCGGGCTTTGTCACCGTCGGCTCCGACGCGGACACCGCGGCGTTCGCGGTCTCGAGCATCGGGAGGTGGTGGGACGCAGTCGGCAAGGCCGCCTACGAAGGCGCCACCCACCTCCTCATCCCCGCAGATGCGGGAGGCTCCAACAGCTACCGGAACCGGCTGTGGAAGCGAGAGCTCGGAGCGCTTGCCGAGCGAACCGGCCTTGCCATCACCGTCTGTCACTTCCCCCCGGGCACGAGCAAGTGGAACCGCATCGAGCATCGGCTCTTCAGTCACATCTCCATGAACTGGAGGGGCCGCCCTCTCATCAGCCACGAGGTCGTCGTCGATCTCATCGCGGCCACCACGACCCGGAGCGGCTTGAAGGTCCGCGCCGAGCTCGACACCGGCTCCTACCCGAAGGGGACCAAGGTCACCGACGCCGAGCTCGCCGCCGTGCCACGCGAGGCACACCCCTTTCATGGAGAGTGGAACTACACGGTCGGCGGGGCACGCTTGAGATCGCGGCCTCGAAAGCGAATCACAAGCAAGTAGTTCTGCGGCGCGCCCTGAGCACCGGACCGGGGGTGGTCTGCTCTCCTGGTCGAGCGCGCCGGACGGGCGCCGATCGCGACGGGCGCCGTGGTCGAGAAGAGAGCCGCTTCCTGCTCGTCAATCGCGCGCAGCCGTCACCGACTGGGACGGGGAAGTGACATGTCGCGTGCGCTTGTCCTTTTCGGATTCGGACAGGCGCCCGGACGAGCGGAGGTGGACCGCTGGGATCGGCGTACTTGGTTCGGCACCGAGAATTCTTGCCGATCGTTCACGGCATTCTCATGTAGCCCTGCTCTAATTCGATGCTGCAGAAGTGCTCGCCCGCCGAGCACGACCCCTGACGGGTGGCACGTGCCCTTGAGGGCGTAAAGGTGCCCATCGGCCGTCGGGTGCGAGGGGCCAGCACGTGGAGGACATGTGGAGGAAGAGCCGAGTGAGTCACAGGCGACGGCGTAGGCGTGCGGTCGCGGCGACTTCTGGTGTTGCCCTGGTCGTCCTCGGCGTGCTCGGTGGTCTGAGCGCCGTCGGCGGCGCACGCGGCAGTGGGCAGCGAGTAGGCGCCGGTCGGCGCGCCGGCCGGTCTGCGGTCGAGATCGCGGTGGCTCGCAGGGGTGACGCGCGTGACGTGGTGACGCTCTCGGGCGTCGTCGCCGCGAGCGCCACCGTCGACGTCGCGTCAGGGCTGCCGGGTCGGCTGGATCGGCTCGCCGTCGTTGCCGGTCAACCTGTCCGCGCCGGTCAGGTGCTCGCGATCGTCGCCGACCCGCTGGCGAGCGGGAAGCTTGCCCTCACCACGGCGGCCGCTGCGACGGCGAACGCCAAGCTGCAGGCGGCCCGGGCGGGCCCCAGCCCGCCGGTCGTCGCCGTCGCCAAGGCCATGCTGGAGAAGGCCCAGAGCACGCTCTCCTCCGCTCGCGCGACGTACCAGGACACCTTGGCCAGCGTCCGTCGAGACCAGCGGGCGGGCGTCGCGAACGCCCTGGTCGGGGTGACGAAGACCACGGACGCGCTCGCGTCAGCCGATCAGGCGCTGAAGGACGCCGAGGCGTCGACGACGGCGTCGAACCACGCCGCGGTCGCCTCGGCAAAGGCGGCGCTCGAGAAGGCC
>JAKAOD010000187.1 GCA_021823365.1 Actinomycetes bacterium
CTTGGCGATGGACCGGTGGTCACCAGGGGTGCATCGAGAGCCTCGCAGCTCACGACCAGAACAGGGTGGACCAGTGAGCGCCGCGGGCGCTCCCGCCGCGGGCACCCCCTCGGTCGTCCCGCTCGCCGGACGTCGCGAGCCGGGCAGGAGAGCGCCGCGCCGCGCCGGATCGCGCCCCTCTCACCACCTCGTCTCCCTCCTGGTGGAGAACAAGGCCGGCGTGCTCGTGCGCGTCTCCGGGCTGTTCGCCCGCCGCGGCTACAACATCTACTCGCTCGCCGTCGCGCCGACCGACGATCCCCGCTTCTCGCGGATCTCGATCGTCGTCGACGTCGAGTCCGCGCCGCTCGAGCAGGTCGTGGAGCAGCTCGACAAGCTCGTCAACGTGGTGCGGATCGACGAGCTCCACCCGCTCGACGCCCGCCAGGCGGAGCTGCTCCTCGTCACCGTCGGCGCCGACGCCGTCTCGAGGGCGCAGGTCATCCAGCTCGCCGAGGTGTTCGGCGCCAAGGTCGTCGACGTCGGCACCGACGCGCTGACGCTGCGCTTCGCCTCGGGGCCCGAGGCCCTGGACGACTTCGAGGAGGTGCTCCGGCCCTACGGCATCCGCGCCATCCAGCGCACCGGCCGGATCGCGCTCCCTAAGCTCAGCGAGTCGGTCGAGGGGCCCTAGCGGACACGGATCACGGAAGGCGGGGACAAGAGGTGGCGAAGCTCTACTACTCGAAGGACGCCGAGCGGGGCCTGCTCGAAGGGCGCAAGGTCGCGATCGTCGGCTACGGCTCGCAGGGCCATGCCCACGCGCTCAACCTGCACGATTCCGGCGTCGACGTGCGCGTCGGCCTCCGCCCCGGCTCGGCGTCACAGGCGAAGGCTGAGTCGGAGGGACTTCGTGTCCTGCCGGTGGCGGAGGCGGCCGCCGAGGCCGACCTCGTGATGCTGCTGCTCCCCGACACCGAGCAGCCGGCCGTCTACGACGCGGAGATCGCGCCGCAGCTCCGCCCCGGCGACGCCTTGTTCTTCGCGCACGGCTTCAACATCCGCTTCGGCACGATCGTCCCCCCGGCCGGCGTCGACGTCGCGATGGTCGCGCCGAAGGGTCCCGGCCACCTCGTGCGCCGCACCTACACCGAGGGTGGCGGCGTGCCCTCGCTCATCGCCGTCGCCTCCGACGCTTCCGGAAAGGCGATGGCGCTCGCCCTCGCCTACGCCGACGCCCTCGGAGCGACCCGGGCCGGGGTGCTCGAGACGACCTTCGTCGAGGAGACCGAGACCGACCTCTTCGGCGAGCAGGTGGTGCTCTGCGGCGGGCTGACGGCGCTCGTGACCGCCGGCTTCGAGACCCTCGTCGCGGCGGGCTACCAGCCGGAGTCGGCCTACTTCGAGTGCCTGCACGAGCTGAAGCTCATCGTCGACCTGATGTACGAGCAGGGGATGAGCGGGATGCGCTTCTCCATCTCGGACACCGCCGAGTACGGCGACCTCACGCGTGGGCCACGCGTCGTCGGCGACGCCGTGAGGGCGGAGATGCGGCACATCCTCGACGAGATCCAGGACGGCAGCTTCGCAGAGGAGTGGATCGCGGAGAACAAGGCGGGCCGCTCGCGCTTCAACGAGCTGCGCCAGAAGGGACGTGAGCACCAGATCGAGCGCGTGGGGGCGGAGCTGCGGGAGATGATGCCGTTCATCGCTCAGGGCCGGCGACGCCTCGAGGAGGTCTCCGGGGGCTGAGGGCAGCGGTCGCCGGGTCCTCGATGGACGCGTTCCTGCAAGAGAGCCGGCGCGGCGTGCCGCTACCCGCCCCGCGGGATCCGCTCCTACGGGCCGTTCCGCGCCGCCGCGCGCGCCGGCACGGCAGAGGTGCGCCAGCTCGAGCACGTGGCCTGCGTCGTGATGGTCGAGACGAGAGCGGGCCTCGACCACCTCGCGGAGATCGCCGGTACCGAAGGCGCCGTCGAGCAGGGCTTCGGGATGGTCACCGTCGCCGTCGAGATGCGGGCGCTCCACCACGCACCGTCACGGGTTAACCGTGAAACAACCTCAGCGGTGAAACACTCCACGATCCGACGCTCGCGGGTCCGCCATCCCTCCCCGGGGTGGCGACGTCCGACGCCGCGCCCGGTCGGCTGCCGGGCCCCTCAGTGCAGGCGCTCGACGACGTAGTCGACGCAGGTGGTGAATGCCTCGACGTCGTCGGGCTCGATGCCGGGGAACATCGCGATCCGGAGCTGGTTGCGCCCGAGCTTGCGGTACGGCTCGGTGTCCACGACGCCGTTGGCGCGCAGCACCTTGGCGACGACGGCGGCGTCGACGCCCGCGACGAAGTCGATCGTCGCGACGACGTGGCTGCGCTCGTCGGGCTTGGCGACGAAGGGCGACGCGAACTGCGAGCGCTCGGCCCAGCCGTAGAGGATCTCGGCAGAGCGGTCCGAGCGCGAGGCTGCCCACTCGAGCCCGCCGTGCTCGTTGAACCACTCGACCTGCTCGGCGAGGAGCAGCAGCGTGGCGAGCGCCGGCGTGTTGTAGGTCTGCTCGAGGCGGGAGCTCTCGACCGCGATCTCGAGGTCCAAGAAGGCCGGCGCCCAGCGACCGGCGGCCTTGAGGCGCGCCGAACGCTCCAGGGCCGCCGGGGAGAGCGCCGCGATCCACAGCCCGCCGTCGGAGCCGAGGCATTTCTGCGGCGCGAAGTAGTAGGCGTCCGCCTCGGCGGCGTCGAACCGGATCCCCCCTGCCGCCGAGGTGGCGTCGACGAGGACGAGGCCCTCCGCCGGCGTGCCGTCGGCGCGGCGGGGCCGGACGACCGGCATCTGGACGCCCGTCGAGGTCTCGTTGTGCGTCAGCGCGTAGGCGTCGACGTCGGCGCTGGCGACCGGCTGGGGGTGGGTCCCGGGCTCGGAGGCGACGATCTCCGGCTCGCCGAGGTGCGGTGCGGCCTGTGCGGCGGCGGCGAACTTCGAGGAGAACTCGCCGAAGGAGCAGTGCTGGCTCTTCGCCTCGATCAAGGAGAAGGTCGCGACGTCCCAGAAGGCCGTCGTGCCGCCGTTGCCGAGGACGACCTCGTAGCCGTCGGGGACCGAGAGCAGCGCGGCGAGGCCCCGGCGGACGCGCCGCACGACGTCGCGGACGGTCCCCTGGCGGTGCGAGGTCCCGAGGTAGGTCGGCGCGACCGAGGCCAGGGCGGCGAACGCCTCGAGCCGGACCTTCGACGGTCCGCTGCCGAAGCGACCGTCCTTCGGCAGGAGCTCCTCGGGGATCTCGATCGCCGCCATGGACCACCTCCGTCGTCAGCCGGGCCGGCGGAGCTGCCGGCCCCCCGCCCCAGGTGTGCCAGCATTGCAGGTATGGCGACAAGCACCGACATCGGGCGCGCCGGGGGACGTGCCGGGCACGGCGACCAGGCTGTACGCAGCCGCATCGGGAGGCGGGCCGCCGCGGTCACGCCGTCGGCGACCCTTGCGATCGACGCCAAGGCGAAGGCGCTCCAGGCGGCGGGGGCCGACGTCGTCGGCTTCGGCGCCGGCGAGCCGGACTTCCCGACGCCGGAGCCGATCGTCGAGGCCGCCGTCGCGGCCTGCCGCGACCCGCGCAACCACCGCTACACCCCGACCGCCGGGCTCCCGGAGCTGCGCGCCGCCGTGGCGAGGAAGACGGCGAGGGACTCCGGCTACGTGGTCGAGCCCTCGCAGGTGCTCATCACCAACGGAGGCAAGCAGGCGGTCGCCCACGCCTTTGCCGCACTGCTCGACCCCGGCGACGAGGTGCTCCTCCCCGCGCCGTACTGGACCACCTACCCCGAGGCGATCCGGCTCGCCGGCGGCGTGCCCGTCGTCGTGCCGACCGACTCCTCGACGGGCTTCCAGGTGAGCGTGGACGGGCTGGAGGCGGCCGCCACCGAGCGGACGAAGGTGGTCCTGTTCGTCTCGCCGTCCAACCCGACCGGAGCCGTCTACGACCGCGAGGCGGTCGAGGCGATCGGGGAGCTCGCCCTGCGGCGCGGCTGGTGGGTCGTCACGGACGAGATCTACGAGCACCTCGTCTACGACGGCGGCGTCGCGCACTCCATGCCCGTCGTCGTGCCCGGCCTCGCCGACCGCTGCGTCGTCCTCAACGGGGTCGCCAAGACCTACGCCATGACCGGCTGGCGGGTCGGCTGGCTCGTCGGCCCTCCGGACGTCGTCGACGCGGCGACGAGCATCCAGTCACACGAGACCTCCAACGTCGCGAACGTGTCCCAGCGCGCGGCGCTCGCCGCCGTGAGCGGGGACCTCTCGGCAGTGGAGGCGATGCGCGCGGCCTTCGACCGGCGGCGGCGGACGATCCACCGCATGCTCGGGGAGATCCCGGGGGTCGGCTGCCTGCTCCCCGAGGGGGCCTTCTACGCCTTCCCGTCCTTCGAGGGCGTGCTCGGGCGGGAGATCCGCGGCCGGCGCCCGTCGACGACGCTCGAGCTCGCCGAGCTCGTGCTCGAGGAGGCGCGCGTCGCCTTCGTGCCCGGCGAGGCCTTCGGGGCGCCCGGCTACGGGCGCTTCTCCTACGCGCTCGCCGACGAGGACCTCGTCCGAGGGATCGACCGGCTCGGGGAGATGCTCGAAGAGGCACGGAGCTGACGGCGGGCCGCCGGGGTCGCGCCGGTCCGGCGCCGGCCGGGGGCCGGCGGCATGCATCGTGAAGGGGGAGGGTTGAGCGGCGCCGATGGCACGGATCCTCGTCACCGAGAAGCTCGCCCGAAGCGGGCTCGAGAAGATGGCCGCTGCGGGGCACGAGGTCGACGTCCGGCTCGACTGGGCTCCTGAGTCCCTGCCGGGCCTTCTCCCCGGCGCGGCCGCCCTCGTCGTGCGATCGGCCACGAGGGTGACGAGGGAGCTCCTCGAGGCCGGTCGGGAGCTTCGTGTGATCGGTCGGGCCGGAGTGGGTCTGGACAACGTCGACCTCGCGGCGGCGACTGATCGCGGCATCATGGTCGTGAACGCGCCGGAGTCCAACGTCGTCTCGGCGGCAGAGCACACCCTTGCCCTGCTCCTCGCCCAGGCGCGCAACGTCCCCCAGGCGCATGCCGCCCTCGTCGCGGGTAGCTGGGAGCGAGCGAGATGGGAGGGCGTCGAGCTCTACGGCAAGACGCTCGGCGTCGTCGGGCTCGGGCGCGTCGGGGCGCTCGTCGCGGCGCGGGCGCACGCCTTCGGCATGCGCATCGTCGCCCACGACCCCTACGCCGCCCCCGAGCGCGCCCGCCAGCTCGGCGTCGAGCTCCTCCCCCTCGGCGAGCTCGTCGAGACGGCCGACTTCATCACGATCCACCTCCCGAAGAACGCCGAGACCGCCGGACTGTTCTCGAAGGAGCTGCTCGCAAGGACGAAGCCCGGCGTGCGCATCGTCAACGCGGCACGTGGCGGCATCGTCGACGAGCTGGCGCTCGCCGAGGCGATCAGCGCGGGCCGGGTCGCCGGAGCGGCGCTCGACGTCTTTGCGACCGAGCCGACGACCGACTCGCCCCTGTTCGCCCTGCCCGGGGTCGTCGTGACCCCGCACCTCGGCGCGAGCACGGAGGAGGCCCAGGACAAGGCGGGGGAGCAGATTGCCGAGCAGGTGGTGCTGGCGCTCGGCGGCGGCTTCGTCCCCTACGCCGTCAACGTCGCGGCACGCGGCGCCTCGGAGGCCGTGCGGCGGTTCCTCGGCGTGGTCGAGGAGCTGGGCCGGCTCGCCTGGTGGATCTCCGACGGCCTGCCCGACGAGGTGGAGGTCGCCTACGAGGGGGCGCTGGCCGGGGAGGACGTCGGGATCCTCACGATCGCCATGCTGAAGGGCCTGCTCGCGCCGGGGAGCGACGAGCCCGTGACCTTCGTCAACGCGCCGCGCCTCGCCGAGGAGCGGGGCCTTCGCGTGCGCGAGTCGCAGACGGCGACGCCACACGATCGGGTGAGCCTGGTCACGGTGCGGACGGCGGCACACGCCGTCGCCGGGACGCTCTCCGGCCACGACGCCGCGGCGAGGATCGTGATGGTCGACGAGCACCCCGTCGAGCTTCCCCCCGCTCCGCACATGCTCGTCGTCCGCAACGACGACCGTCCCGGCATGATCGGGGTCGTCGGCACCGTCGTCGGAGCGGCCGGCGTGTCCATCACCGACATGGCCGTCGGCCAGACGGCGGGGACGGGCACCGCCCTCATGGTGCTGTCGCTCGACCGCCCGCTCGCGCACGGCATCGTCGCGTCGCTCGCCGCCTCGCCCGGCATCCTCGACGTCCACCAGGTCGGCGGCGCCTGAGGCGGGCGATCGGCGCCCTTGGTTGCGACCTCGGCCAAGGCTACCTGTGGGCGGGGCCGCTGCAGGCGACCGAGCTCGTCGACTTGACGACCGACGGGACGTCCGTCAAACTCCCGTCATGGAGCGTGGC
>JAKAOD010000188.1 GCA_021823365.1 Actinomycetes bacterium
TGGTACGCGAGCAGCTCCTCAAGGTCGTGCGCGACGAGCTGCCGCACTCGATCGCCTGCCGGGTCGTCGAGCGCGACGGCCGCTATCTGCGCTGCGAGATCCTCGTCGAGCGCGAGTCGCAGAAGGCCATCGTGATCGGCCGCAACGGCGCCGTCTTGAAGGCTGCCGGCACGGGCGCACGCGCCGCGCTGCCGCCGGGCACCTACCTCGACCTCGTCGTCAAGGTGGAGAAAGACTGGCAGAGGCGCCCGGAGATCATCTCGCGTCTCGGCTACTGAGCCGCGCAGGTCGACCCCGGCGGGGGCCCCGGCGGGGGCCCCGGCGACGAGGGCCCCGGCGACGACCTCCGCCTCGTCGCCCGGCATCTCGCCTCCTACGACGCGGGGCCCGTCAGGATCCGTACGGGCGCCGACTGTGCCGGTTCACCTCGCGCGGCCGCCTGCTCGTCTATGGCGCGAAGGAACGCCTCCGCCTCCGAGCGGTCGCGGGTCCGGCGCATCGGCGGCAGGGCGCGAACAAGGTCCCAGCGGTAGCTCGCCCTCGCGAGGCGCGGGTCGAGGACGGCGACCACGCCCCGGTCCGACGCCGTCCGGATCAGGCGCCCAGCGCCTTGCGCGAGGAGGCTCGCCGCACGGGGCAGGTCGATCGTCCGGAAGGCGTCGCGCCCAGCGCGCTCGCGACGGGCCTCGGCGAGGGGGTCGTCGGGCCGCTGGAAGGGAAGACGGTCGATCGCCACGAGCGAGAGCGTGGCTCCCGGCACGTCAACCCCCTGCCAGAAGCTCATCGTCGCGAACAGGCACGCTTCCGGCGTCTCGCCGAAGGCTTCGAGCAGCGCCACCTTCGACCGCTCGCCCTGGACGAGGATCGGGTGGGCGAGTCGCCGCTTCAGCGCCTCGGCGGCACGCTCCATCGCGCCTCGGCTCGTGAACAGGGCGAGGGCACGCCCGCCCGCCGCCGAGATGAGGGCGGCGAGCTCGTCGACGATGGCCTGCTCGCTCTCGGGGCTGCGCCGGTCGGGCAGGTGCGCCGCGCAGTACAAGAGGGCGTTCCGCTCGTAGGCGAAGGGGCTGCCCACGTCGATCTCGCGCACCTGCCCGGGCTCGGCCCCGAGGCGGGCGGCGAGACCGGCGGGGACGGTCGCGCTCGTGAGAACGACGGGCATGCGGGAGAAGACCTGCTCGGCGAGGATCGGCGCGACGTCGATCGGCGCGATCTCGAGCGTCGGGCGCGGCCCGTCCTCGACCCAGGCGACCTCCCCCTCGCCCAGCTCGGCAAGCCGGGCGAGCTGCTCGCGAAGGTGCCCGACGGCGAGCGAGCTGCGCGTGAGGCGCTGGGCCACCTCGTCCGCGCCCGCCCGCTCCGAGGTGGCTTCGAGCGCCCGGCGCAGCTCGGCACCGAGGCGCTCGAGCCTGCTGCGGGCGAGCTCGACCGCCTCGCCGAGGGCGCCGAGGGCGCCGGGGACGAGGCGCCGCCCGGGACAGGCCGCAAGGAGGTCCTCCAGGCGGGCGGCCACCTCCAGGACGTCGTCGGCGGCACGCGCGCCGCTCGAGGTCCCCCCTCTGCCGGCACCTCGGTCGACCACGCCGGGGCGCTCCGGCTGGCCAAGGGCGGCGCGGGCGCCGAGCGCGGCAACACGGAGCCTCCCCGCGCCGATCTCGACGCCGAGGGTGCGCGTGAGCACCTCCTCGAGCTCGTGGGCCTCGTCGACGATGAGTGCGTCGTGCTCGGGAAGGACGGCTCCCCCGCCCGCCAGGTCCGCCCCGAGCAGATGGAGGTTGACGACGACGATCTGGGCCTCGGCAGCCCGCTGCCGCGCCTGCTCGGCGAAGCAGTCGGCTCCCGAGGGGCAGCGCGAGGCGCCGGGGCACTCCTCGGAGCCGACGCTGAACGAGGACCAGACGCGCGGGTCGGGCTCCTCGGCGAGCTCGGCGCGGTCGCCCGTCTCGGTGGTCGCGGCCCACCGTGCGACGGCGCGCGCCTGGGCGCCCAGCCGGGACGGCTCCGGCTGGCCCTCGACGTCGGGCGCATCCCCCGCGGCTGCGAGCGTCTGCGCCGTGCCGCCGGCCTGCATCTCTCGAAGCCGCTGACGGCAGAGGTAGTTGGAGCGGCCCTTCAGCACGGCGAAGGGAAGCCCCGGGGCGACCGCGTCGGCGACGAGCGGCAGGTCCTTGACCGCGAGCTGGTCCTGCAGGGCCTTGGTCGCCGTCGCGACGACGACACGCTTTCGAAAGAGCACCGCCGGCACGAGATAGCCGAGCGATTTCCCCGTGCCGGTACCGGCCCGCACGACGAGATGCCCGCCGCCGGCGAGGGCGGTGGTGACCGCTTCGGCCATCTCGACCTGACCCGGTCGCGCCTCGCCGCCACCGGGCAGGCGGCGCACGGCCGATCCGAGCGCGTCCACCACCCGCACCTTGGCGCTCACGGGCGGATGGTAACCGGACGCTGCTACCGTTCGGCCGGGCGGTCGAGGCGGAGGATGTCGTGCACCACCTCGCGCAACCGGGGAGCGACCTCCTCGACCGCCGGCTCGCCGCTCGGGACGGCCTCAGCCGAACCGGTCCGTGTCGAGCCGATGCTGCAACCCAGACGCCCGTGTGATCGGCTGCTCGACAGCAGCGGCCACGCTCGCCGCCTCACCGACCAGCGTCACCCTGGACCGCGCCCGGGTGATCCCCGTGTACAGCAGCTCGCGCGTCAAGATCCGCGATCCCGGCTCGGGTAGGACGACTGCGACTGCGCCGAACTGCGACCCCTGCGCCTTGTGGATCGTCATCGCGTAGCACGTCTCGACGTCCGACAGCCGGCTCGGGCTCAGCTGGACGACGTCCGACCCCCGGTCGAATGCGGCGGCGAGCCGGCCCGACCGCTCCGCGACGACGACGCCGGTGTCGCCGTTGAACAGCCGCAGGTCGTAGTCGTTCGCCGTGACGAGCAGCGGCTGCCCGGCGTACCAGCCGCTTCGGCGGTCCTCGCCGATGCCTTCCTCGGCGAGCCACCGCTCGATCCGCTCGGTCCACCCCGCTGCCCCGGCCGGTCCAAGACGGTGGGCGCAGAGCACCCGGAAGGTACCGAGCGCCTCCAGGGCGCCGGCGACGTCACCGGTCGCCGCCAGCCCGGCGACCCGCGCCCATGCTGCGACGACCACGTCACGGAGCTCCGTGAGCGCCTCGGGCGGCGCCTCGGCGGCGGTCGCGGGTATCCAGCCCAGCTCGTCACCGCCTTGCTCGAGGAGCTCGACGGCGCGCTCGGCGTCCCCCGCGCGCACCGCGGCGGCGAGCTCGGCGATCGCTCCCCCGAAACGGTGGTTCCGCCGCAGGACGACGACGCTCGGCGCGACCGCCGTGTCGGCTCCCGGCCACTCGGTCGGCCCGACGATGTCGCCGAGGACGACGCCGGCCTCCACCGACGCCAGCTGCTGCGGATCTCCGAGCAGGACGAGACGCGCGTCGGGTCGGACCGCCGCCAGCAGCCGGTCCATGAGCGACAGCGACAGCATCGAAGCCTCGTCGACGACGACGACGTCGTGGACGAGCGGGTGCGTCTCGTCGTGGCGGAACCTGGTGCTCGAGTCTGGTCGAGTGCCGAGCAGCCGGTGGATCGTCGAGGTCGTCCAGCGCTCGGCCGAGCCCTCGAAGCGGGGTCCGAGAAGTTCGACCTCGTCGCGGACCGCCTCATGGAGGCGGGCTGCCGCCTTGCCGGTCGGCGCCGCCAGCGCCACGAGCGGCGACCGACCGGTCTCGGCCCGCGCCTGCTCCTCGAGGAGCACGATCGCTCGGGCGACGGTCGTCGTCTTTCCCGTCCCCGGGCCGCCCGCGATCACCGCCAAGCGCCGCCTGACGGCTGTGGCGGCGGCGAGACGCTGCAGGTTCCCGGCGCCGTCGTCGGGGAACAACCGTGCCAACCGCTGCTCGAGCTCCGGCTCGTCGACGGCGCGGACCACAGCGCGTGCGCGCTCGAGCAGCGCGGCGGCAACCCTGCACTCCTCGGCATGGAGCCGGTCGAGGTAGCAGAGGGTGCCGTCAAGCTGCAGCGGTCGTCCCTCGCCGACGAGGGGGCTCTCGCGCACGGCGCCGAGCCAGCTGTCGGGTTCGGGCCAGGGGAGCTCGGGCGGCGCCGCGTCGCCTTCCTCGGTGCTCGCCGTCCCGGCGATCGTGGCGAGGTCGACGCAGACGTGGCCGAGCCGCGGCGCGCGGGTCGCGAGCGCCGCGGCGAGCAGGATCCGCTGGTCGTCGATCGCCGCGAGCGCGCCGAGTCGCCTGGCGACATGGACGTCGGAGGCGCCGAGCACGCCTGCCTCGTTGAACTGCCGCAGCAGCCCGCCGGCCCGGCGGGCGAGGCGGGCGTCGTCGGGGTCGGTCCACACCGTCCTGGCACTCACGGCTGGGGCCCCTCATCGAGCAGATCGCTCACCGCCTCGACCGCGCCCGCCGGGGGACGCCACGACCAGACCCCGCACGGCTGATCGCCGACCCGGGCGTCGGGGTTCCCGGTCATGCCGCGGAGGAACAGGTAGTGCGCGCCGGCCAGATGGCGCTCCGGCGCGTAGCCGGGAAGCCTCCAACGCAGGTACCGGTGGAGGGCGACGAGGTAGAGGAGCGCCTGGAGCGGGTAGTGGCAGCGCGCCATCTCAGCGGCGAGGGCGGCCGGCCGGAAGTCGTACGCCGTGAGCGGACCTTCGCCCGCCGCCAGGCGGTTGGTCTTGTAGTCGCACACGGCAAAGGCGCCGCCGGGCACCCGCAGGACGAGGTCGAGGCTCCCGGTCAGGTAGCCGCGCAGGCTCGCCTGGATCGCCGGCTCGGAGAGGCGCGGGGCGTAGACGGCGACCGGGTCGCCTGCAGGGAGCATCGACTCGAGCAGCTCGCCGAGCTCGCCGAGCTCGAGCGCCGCGTGCGGCCGGTCGCCACCGACGAGCGGGAGCTCGAAGCCGAGCTCGTCGAGCCGGTCGGCGCGGCAGACCTCGGCGAGGCGGAGCTCATCGAGCGCCGGACCGAGCGGCGTCGAGAGCGCGGCGGCGAGCCCCTCGACCAGCGCCCCGCGCTCGCCGACGTCCACGCGGTGCCACGCCAGCTCCCCCTCCAACCCTTCGCGCAGCTCGCCCTCGAGATCCGCCGACGCGAAGTCCGTCCGCTCGAGGATCGAGTGCACGACCGTGCCGAAGGCAGCGCCTGCGGGCGCCTCGGCGAGCGCGGCGGGGATCGACCGAAGGTGCGCATGGTCCCCGTCGCCCGAGGCGGGGAGGAGACCGCCCGAGAGCGCCTCGTCTTCGATTCGTCCCTCCGGCTCGTCACGGCCCTCGTGCGCCGGAGCGGTGATCGAGCTGTACGACAGGCGCCGCCAGATCGTGTCGAGATCCCTGTCCAGCGTGGCGAGGGCGAGCTCGCCGCGGGCCAGCACCTCGGGACGGTAGGCGGCGGGCGAGGGCTGGGCCGCCTCGACGGCGATCGACTCCGGCGCCGCTGCGGCGAGCTCGGCGAGGCGCGCCGTCACCGCGTCGTCGTCCGGGTTCCGGACGCCGACGCCCACGGCGCCTTCAGGGTCGCGTGCGAAGAGGATCCGGCCGAGCGGGGACCGCCCCGCGTCCCTGGCGGGCGCCCACCAGCACACGACCTGGTGGCGCGCCCGGGTGAGGGCCACGTAGAGCAGGCGGAGCTCCTCGCCGCGATCCTCGGCGATCGCCAGTTGCACGTGCCGAGAGATCCCGGGCCGCTTGCCGCCCACGTCCAAGGTGCGCGCGCCGCCGCCATCGGGATCGTGGAAGACGGGGAACTGCTCTGTGCTGCCGCTCCCCCCTCCGATCCAGGGGTAGGGACAGTAGACGACGGGGAACTCGAGACCCTTGCTGCGATGGATCGTGAGCACCTGGACCGCCGCAGCGTCCGACTCGAGGCGCCGGCTCCGCTCCTCGGCGTCGGCGTCGCCTCCGGCCGCGCCCCGGGCCTCGGCAATGCGCTCGCGCAACCAGGTCGCGAGGGCGGCCGGACCCCGACCCGAGCCAGTCGCCTCGGCGTGGAGGAGCTCGGCGACGTGGTGGAGGTCGGCGAGCCGCCGCTCGCCGTCGCGAAAGCCGAGCACCCGGGCGGGCAACCGGGTCGCCCCCTCGACGGTCGCCAGCAGCGAGGCGACACCGCGCTCGCGCAGGACCGCGGCCCACTCGTGCAGCCGGGCATGCAGATGGTCGAGCTCCTCGTCGCCGGCGAGCGCCAGCGTCCCGGCGTCCCAGCCGAGGAAGCAGGTGAGCGCGGCCTCGGCGGCACGCGGCCGCGAGGTGGGCTGCTCGAGGGCCGCGAGCAGGCAGAGCCACTCGGCCGCCGCGCCGGTCGCAAAGACGCTGCCCGGCGCGACGACCACCGCGGGCACGCCCCGCTCGGCCAGC
>JAKAOD010000189.1 GCA_021823365.1 Actinomycetes bacterium
GGTCGACCCGGTGGGCGTCCTCTTCCACGGATCCTCGGGGGTGGTCCGGACAGTCACGGTCTCCACAATGAAGCTCTCTGCCGCCCTCGACGGGTGCCAGGCGGGACAGGGCATCTACGTCGACGAGACAGGGACGGCCGTCTCGCCGACCGGGACGGCTCGTGTCGCGATCGTCCACGACACCGTGGACGGGTTCCAGAAGAACGGCATCACCTGCGACGACCACGGCACCAGCTGCTCCATCATGCAGAACATGGTGACCGGTGTCGGGCCGACGAGCGGCGCCGCCGAGAACGGCATCCAGGTGCTCGCCGCGCGGGCGCGCATCGCCGGCAACACGGTGGCCACAGTGGACTGGACCGGCACCGCCACACCGAAGTACCCGCGCGCGACATTCGCGTCGGGCATCCTCCTCTACGGGGCCGAGGGCGAGATCCAGGTCCAGAAGAACAACCTGCGCAACGCCCAGCTGGCCGTGGCGGTCGTCGACAGCGACGCCACGGTCCAGAAGAACACCGTCACCGAGACAAGCCCGGGGATGCCCGGCAGCGTGGGCGTCTACGCGGTCGCATGCACACGGTACTGCCACACACTCGGCTTCTCCCCGGGCACGATCCGCGTCGTCATCGTCCGCAACTCGATCGCGCTCGGCACAGCTGCGGGGACGACGGGGATCTGGGTGGGCGACCCGACCGCGACGAAGACAGGGTCGGTCGACGTGACCGCCGTGGGCAACACGATCACCGGGGCGACAGAGGACGTCGTCCTCGGACCCACCGCCTCGGGGACGGTCCAGACGTCGTCGGACGGCGCTGATGGTCACCACTCGGCACCGAAGGGTGGACACCACGGCCACTGAGTAGGGCTTCGTCCACGCACGAGCGGCGGGCTTCGGCCCGCTGCTCGTGCGTGCGGGCGAAAATGAGGCGATGGTCGCCGTGGTGGCGCGGGCTGTCCTGGGTCCGGGCAGGCAGGCTGCTGCGGTGGCCCGGGAGGGGCGTGAGCCCTCGAGGACGGCGCCGAGGCAACCGGAGTGGCCGCTCGTGCGTCTGTGGTGGACGTGGGTGAGGGAGCGCTGCTCGCCGTCGCGGTCCGACGGGGACCGCAGACGGCCGTGACCGCCGGACGCGACGCGGCCGTCGTCGCGCTCTTCGACGCGCACTACGCGGGGCTGTGCCGGCTGGCCGCCCTGCTCCTCGACGATCCCGGGCAGGCGGAGGAGGCCGTCCAGGAGGCGTTCCTGGCGACGTTCGTCGGGTGGCGGCGCCTGCGCCACCCCGAGCGCGCCCACGCGTACCTCCGCGCCGCGGTGGTCAACCAGTGCCGTTCGCGTGGCCGGCGCCGCACGACGGAGCAGCGCAAGAACCGCGTGGTCTGGGCCGAGTCTGCAACGGACACCGGAGTGGCCGACGTCGAGCGGACCGGAGACGTCTTGGCCGTGCGGGGAGCCGTCCGCCGACTCCCCGCCCGCCAGCGCGAGGCCGTCGTGCTCCGCTACTACGCCGATCTCTCCGAAGCCGACGTCGCCAAGGCGCTCGGCTGCTCCGTCGGCACGGTGAAGTCCCAGCTCTCCAAGGCGCGCGCGACGCTCTCGAGGCTGCTCGAGGTCGTCTGTGCCGCGCCGGGTGCCGAGGTGCGCGGTGAGTGAGCCGACCGGCCTCGACGAGCGGCTCCGTGCCGCGTTCGGCGCGGGACGTGCCCGCGAGGCGGGCGGCCTTCGCTCCGGCTCGGAGCTCGACGCAGCGAGAGCCCGGCTGCTCTCGGGCATCCGCCGCCGCCGGGTGCGCCGGATGCAGGTCGTGGGGGTCGCCGCCGTCGTGTTCCTCGGGCTCGCCGTAGGTCTCTCCCAGGTGCTCGGGAGCGCGGCCCGGGTCGGGCCGGCGCTGACGTCCCCCGTGCCCTCGAGCGGCGCGGCTCCGGCGCACGGGCCGCCTGCGCACCGGAAGGCGACCACCGCGCCGGTCCCGTCGCTCAGGCCCAGGCTCCTCGTGGTGTGCCACTCGAGGGGGAGGACGCTCGACGGCTGCGGCTCGGTCGCGGTCGTCCGCGCCGCGCCGTCTCGCGCTGTGGCCGCCGCTGGCGTGAGCGGGTCGGAGGGCCCGGTCGCGGCCCTCCCGGCGCGCCTGGGTGCACCGCTCGAGGTGCGTGCAGGGACGCGGGTCGTGATCGACCTCCCGCCGGTGGCGGGAGCGCGGCGGTGGAGCACGCCATCGGTCGTCGGTGCGCCCGGCCGCCACGGGTCGGCGCGGCCGGTCATCGTGCGGGCGCTGCGGTCACAAGGCGCGGTGCAACGGTTCGTGGTGTTCACGGAGGCGCCGGCCGCCGTCGTGCTCCAGTCGGACGACGCGCTCGCAGGGAAGGGGGCGCCGGCGGCGCCCGCCGCCGGGCCCACCGACGTGTGGACCCTCGAGCTGAAGGTGGAGGGAACGTGAGCGGGATGCGGAGGGAAGGGTGGACGCGCGTCGCGCTGGCCGCGACGGCGCTGGCCGTGGCGATCGGCGGCGCAGCGGCGGGAGCCGCGCTCGGCTCGGGCAGCCCGGCGCCGCCGCGAAGCGGTGCCGCACACGGCGCGGCCGCCGCCCGGCCGGACTGCGGCACCGGGGCGCCCAAGATCACCGAGACGGGCATCGGAACGGTGTCGATCACGCCCAACCTGCTCACCTTGAGCCTGGACGTCCACACGCACGCGCCCCAGGCGGCCAGCGCGTTGTCCGAGAACAACAGGGCGACCGCAGCGGTGCTGCATGCATTGTCCTCCGGCGGCGTCGCCCGGCGCGACCTCCAGACCACCGACCTCACGATCCAGCCGACCTACGCAAGGACAGGGACAGCCGTGACCGGCTACGGCGTCGACGACACGGTGGTGGCCAAGATCGAGAAGCTTTCCAGCGCCGGCAGACTGATCGACGCCGCGGTCGCCGCCGGCGGCAACGCCACGAGGATCGACTCCCTCTCGTTCTCGACCACACGGCCGCTCCGCGCGCAGGCGCGTGCACGGGGCTTGGCGGTCCGTGAGGCGGTCGCCCACGCGAAAGCGATCGCCGCGTCTGCGGGCGAGAAGATCGGCGGGATCTGCTCGATCGACGACCAGACGTCGACATCGACAACAACGCCCCTTCCCTTCCACGGATTCGGGACTGCGGCGGCCCCGAGCGCGCCCGTGCCGGTCGAAGCGGGAACCGAGACGGTGACCGCCCGGCTGGCGGTCGTCTTCGCGCTCGGGTAGCCCCGAAGCCACGGCGGCGAGGCTGCCTCCCACAGCGGTCGGGGAGAAGCACTGCTCCCTGTTTGCGCGACGCCGGTCGCCGGGGTAGAAAGGACGCGGGGAAAGCGGCCGCTCAGCGGCCGACGGGAACACAGGGGAGATGAGAGTGGCGCGCGCTAGGGATGGGACCGCGCATGCCAGGGGTCCGCGCGGCTCTGCGTCGTTACGTCAGGACCCCGGCGAGGCGCGCAGCGGACACGCGCACGCTGCACCGGCCAGGGGGTCGGGTTCGTGCAGAGGGGGCTCGGAGACCCTCGGGGACGATCCGAGAGGCGGACCGATGAGGGCTCGGAGCGACCGATGAGCCGCGGTCACCGGCTCACCTACGAACGCCGGGTTCCGACCGGGCACGAGGCCGGCGTGCACACCGGGTTGGTGGCACGCGGCAGGGAGCTCGCCCACGTCGAGCAGCTGCTGTGGCGCACCCGCAGGGGGAAGGGCGGCACCGTGGCGCTGCGCGGCGAGTGCGGCGTCGGCAAGAGCTCGCTGATCGAGGCGGCCGTCGAGCGCGCGACCGAGTTCCGCACGGTCCAGGTGCGCGGGCGGGCTGAGGGGGCGTCCGCCCTGCAGCGGGCGGACTGGCCGGACCCGCTGGGCGAGCTCGCTCGCGCGTCGGACGATCAGGGGGCCGTCCGGCCGTCGATGCCGCAGTTCGCGTCGGTCGCGACCCTGCCGATCTCTGCGGTCGTGCCGACCCCTGCGCTCGTGGACTCGGCCGTCATGGCGCTGCAGCGCCTGGTGGCGGGGGGTGGACCGTGTCTCGTGACGGTCGACGACTGCCACCTGCTTCCTCCCGGCCTGGTGGCGGCCATGGCGATCGCAGTCGAGGTGCGGCTGGCGGACAAGCCCATCAGCCTCGTCCTGGCATGGAGGGACACGCCACACCTCCAGTCGTTCGAGCTCGACCGCCCGGATGTCCCGGTCCACCGTCTCGGTGGCCTCACGGTCTCGCAGGCACGAGAGCTGCTCTGCACGCGTGTCGAGCAGATGCCCGACGAGGCCGTGCTGAGCAGGCTCGTCGGCCGAACGGGCGGCAACCCGCTCGCGCTGATCGAGGTGGTCGGGCAGCTGACCCCGGCCCAGCTCGCCGGCTGGCACCCGCTGCCCGATCCGCCGCCTGTCGGCGGGGACCTGAGAAAGGCGTTCGACGTCGTGCGCTACCTGCCGGCCCCCACGCGCCGTGCGCTGGTGGTCGTCGCGGCCGGCGGCGCGTCGCGCGAGCACGTGGTGGCCGCGCTGAAGCGCCTGACAGTGGAAGCCGCGGACCTCGCTCCTGCGCTGGAGGCACAGGTGCTCTACCAGCGCGGCCCGAGGGTGGACTTCCGTCATCCGCTGGTGCGCAGCGTCGCCTTCTACCGCTCGCCGGCAGAGGTGCGCCGGGCCGCGCGCAAGGCGCTGAGCGACGTCCTGGCAGAGGCGCACGTGATCGAGACGAGCGCCTACCACGCGTCGGCGGACCTGGTCGCGCCGGACGAGCTCGCCTCCCGCCGCCTGGCCGAGGCGGCGCGGGTGGCGCTCGAGCGCGGCGATCCGGCCGCTGCGGCCCGCCACGAGGAGCTGGCGGCCATGTGCACGGCCGATCCCGACGGCGTCGGCCAGCACCTGGCGGACGCGTGTGGTCACTGGATCGCGGCGGGGGAGCGCCGCCGCGCCGAGGAGTGCGTGGAGCCGGCGCTCGAGCTCGAGCTCAGCTCGCCGGTGGCGGCCGAGCTCGCCTACCAGCGCGCCCGGCTCGGGAACGGGCGGGACCCGGGGACGGCCGGCGAGCGGATGGTGGAGGCGGCGGGAGCCTGCCTGCCGACGCGTCCCCACCGCGCGCTCGCCATGCTCGTCGACGCGGCGGCGTGGTGGATCCTCACAAACCGGCCCGAGGACGCCGAGGCCGCGGCCGAGCGGGCCGTCGCCGTCGCGGGTGCGGTGAGCAGCCACTCCGAGGTCCTCGCCCGCACGGTCCGGGCCGCGGCGAGCCTGGCCCGTGGCGAGGTCATCGACGGCGTGGCCGAACGGAGCCGCGTCTCGCTCCTCATCGGTCCGACCGAGCGGTTCCCGTCCACCCCCGAGGTGGCGCTCGTGATCGGCGTCAGCCTGGCCCGGCAGGGACTTCGTCACCAGGCGCACCGCTGGGCGCAGTGGGTCGGCCGGTGCGCCGAGCGCAGCGGCGACGTCGGCCTGTCGGCGGTGTGCCCGCTCGTCGAAGGCTCGGTGCTCCTGGCCCAGGGCTGCATCGCGGAGGCGACCGTCACAGTGCTGCGCGGAGCGTCGGCAGCGGCGCGCGCGGGCAGCGTCGCCGCCGCCGCGTGGGGCTCGCAGCTCGCCGTCTTGGTCCACGCCGTGGCCGGCGACTACGAGCTGGGCTTCTCCGAGGCGTCCAAGCTCTTCGCCATGACCGACCGCGCCGCCGGCCTGGCAAGAGTGAGGGCGCTGCCGGGGCTCGCGCTGTTGGAGCTGCAGCGCGGCCGCACCGGCCCGGCGGCGGCATGGGCGAGGGCGGTCGAGCACGACCTGCTCGCGTCCGCGGGGAGTCCGAACGGCGGGCCGGGGACCGACGTGGTGACGAGCGAGGACCGAGTGATGGGCGCGCTCGCGGCCGAGCTCGCGGCAGGCGTCGGTGCCCTCCTGTTCCTCGCCCGCGACCAGCGCCAGTTGCGTCAGTGGGCGAAGGTCTGCGCCGACGCCGCGCACGCGCAGTGCTCCTTCGCCGGCGCGCCGGCCGGCTCGACATGGCTGGCCGGGCTGATGGAGCCGGACGGGCTGCGTGCCGCCGAGCTGCTCGAGACGGCGGCCCGGACGTACCGTGAGCTCCCGCTCCACCGGGCCCTCGACCACCTCTGCCGCGCCGTCCGGCTGGGCGAGGCCGGGCTTGCGTCCGAAGCGGCCGTCCTCCTCGAGGATCTGGACCGGCAGCTGGCCGACGCAGGTGCGACCGGGCTGGTCGCGCTGGCGGCGCGCGAGCGGCGCCTCCTGCCGCTCGATCCTGACGAGGGGCTGGCGGCCGGCGGCGAACCGGGTGCCCCGGCGTCGCAGCGGCATCTTGCCCGGATGGTGCCGCCAGGGGAGTGGGAGGTCTCGGTGCTCGGCGG
>JAKAOD010000190.1 GCA_021823365.1 Actinomycetes bacterium
CCGGAGCGCCGGTCGTCGGCGCGGCCGCTGCAAGGCGGCGACTCGCATCGAGCGGAGTGCAGCGCCACGCGGCGGCGACGCGCTGCCCAAGGGCGAAGAGGTCCGCGATGCGACGATCTCCTGCCTCCGGACGGCCTTATCGAAGCACCGCGACGACCACGAGCGCCACCACGAGCGCCCCGAGCATGTACGCGACGTAGGCGTTCAACGACCCCGACTGCAGCCGCCGAGCGGCATCCACCAGCTTCGAGACCACCCTCCACACGGGTTGGTAGAGGTACGCCTCCACCGGTTCGACCACGCGCGTCGTGGACTCGACGTGGGCGACGCCTGGGGCCGCGGCGCGTGGCGAGGCGGACCCGTCCGCGCCGGATCGGCCGTCGCTCGACGCGGGCGGCCGGAGATGGCGCGTCCGCTCGGCGCCGAGCACGTTGGCGAGCACGTGGCGGAGCGGGTTCGCGAACCCGAACGCGGTGTACGACGCCGGGCCGGCTACCCCGCCGCTGGCGGAGCGCCACGCCGGCACCCGCCGGACCCGCAGGTAGCGGCCACGCGAGGCGAGCGCCGCCAGCCCGAGCACGCCCGCCGAGGCGACCGGCAGCACGATCCACAACCACGACGGGGAGAGGATGGAGAAGCCGTGGTACACGGGCTGGAGGACCCAGGGGGACTTGAGCGCCTGCAGGGTCGCTCGGCGCGGCACGAGCGGCGACAGACCCTCGGCGAGGAACCGGACCTCCCAGGGGCTCGCCGCGGCGAGCCCGAGGCACCCGAGCACGAGGGCCCCGAGGCCGATCCGTCCGAGCGGCCCCGCGTCCCCCGTCGTCGTGCCCCCGTCGCCCGGGCGCCCGAGGAAGGTGAGGCCGAGGACCCGGACGAACGCGAGGGCCGCGAGACCCGTCGTGAGCGCGACGAGCGCGCCGGCGCCGGCCAGGCCGAGGCGGAGCGCAAGGCCTCCCAGCCGGAACTGCTGCATGAGCGCTTCGAGCACGAACCACTCCGAGACGAACCCGATGGTGGGGGGCAACCCTGCGAGCGCCAGGGCGGCCGCGCCGAAGGCCGCCCCGCTCCATCGCAGCCGGTGCCCGACCCCGCGCAGCGCGTCGAGATCGTCGGTGCCTGCACCGGCCTCGACGAACCCGAGCGAGCAGAACGCGGTGGCCTTCGCGACCGCGTGGGCGGCCACCTGGAGCGACGCGGCGACCAACCCGACCACCTCGAGCGTGCGCGAGCCTGCGGCCACCCCGGTCAGCGCCACGCCGTAGGCGGTGAGGATGATGCCCGCCTGCTCCACGCTCGAGTACGCCACCACGCGGCTCAGCCGGGACTGCACGCCGGCGAACACGATGCCGAGGAACGCGGTGCACCCCCCTGCCAGCAGGACGACGACCACGAGCCAGACCGGTGGCCGGCCGAGCACGCCGAGGAACCGGAAGAGCCCGTAGACGCCGACGTTGGCGGCGACGCCCGCCATCGCCGCGCGCGCCGGCCCCGGGGCGGCGGGGTAGCCGGCGGGGATCCAGACCTGGAACGGGACCACGCCGAGCTTGGCGCAGAACCCCACCACCACGAGCACCCACGCCACGTCGTGGAGCGCGCCGGGCCCGACCGAGGACCAGCTTGCAATGAGAAAGCTGTGGGTGCGCCCGGCGAGCAGGAGGAAACCCAGGAGGAGGCTCGCCCCGCTCAGCTTGCCGATCGCGGCCGTCGCCCAGGCCGCGCCCGCTCGTGCCGCATCTCCCCGCTGGGCCGAGGTGAGGAGGTAGAAGGAGACCGTCAGCGCCTCCCACGCGAAGAGGAACACGAACGCGTCGGCCGCGCACACGACGACCGCGACCGACACGAGCAGCGAGAGGTAACCGGTCGCCACCGCGCGACGGTGCGCCCTGCCGACGTCCGACCACGCCCACGAGGCGAAGCACAAGGACACTGCCACCGAGATCCCGAACACGAGCGTGAGGAACGAACCGGCGAGCGCGTCCACGCGCAGGGCGCTGCGACCGACGCCGAAGAGCCACGTGACGTCGATCGTGACCGGCGACGAGAGCGTCGCGTGGACGCCCACTGCGAGGAGGCACGCGCTGCCTGCCGCCCCGAGCAGGTACGGCACCGAGCGCACGGCCGCAGAGCGCGTCCCGAGGCTGAGGTCGACGACCGCGCCGGCGAGCATGCAGCCGAGCGCCACTGCGATGAGCGGCCCGGTCACGTGCGGGGCCTCCGGGCCAGGTCCTCCGCGCCGACGTGCGGGCGCGAGCCGAGGATCCCCACAGCCGCCAGGATGCCGTAGAGGATGCCGAACGGGCTCGGCGGCGAGCCCGGGACGAAGACGTCGACGGGCACGAGCTGCGCGACCCCTCCGCGCGCGGCGTAGTGCTCCCCGACCAACCCGCCGCTCGCGGCGTCGACGCCCACCGCCACCACCACCTTGGGCTCGGGCATCACGTCGTAGGTCTCGCGCAGCGGGCGCTCCATGCCGGCCGATCCCGCTCCGGTCACGAGGAGGACGTCGGCGTGCTTCGGGCTCGCCGTGAAGAACACGCCCAGGCGCTGGACGTCGTAGACGGGATTGGTGAGCGCGGCCACCTCCCATTCCTCGCTGCCGTCGGACCCCGCGTCCACGTGGCGCACCTGGACGGAGCGGCGCAGCCCGCGCACGCGCCGGGCGAGCTGCGCCCGCGCCGCTGCCACCTCCGCGTCATCGCCCTCTCTCGCGGGCACCACGAGCGCACGCCGCCCGAACGCTGCCGTCTCGAACCCGGGGTCGGAACGGAACGTCCCCGGCGCCAGCACGACGCAGCGCGTGCACAGCACGCACCGGCCGCGGTCGAGCCTGACACCCACACCGTCGAGCGCGATGGCCCCGGTCGGGCACGCACGTGCCGCGTCGGCGATCGCCTCGGGGCTGTCGCCGGGCTCCGGCGCGACGTGCACGTGCCCGAAGAAGGACGCGCCGAATCCGTCGGGCCGTCGGGGGTACCGGCTCGTCACGATGCCGTCTCGAACGCCGCGGGGGACCCAGGGCATCAGCAGGCGGCCCCTGCGATCGAGAGGCCGAAGCTCGCCTCGATGAACGCGACGTCCGTGAGAACGTCCTTGCGGAACGCCGCCGCGTAGGCGGCGAGATTGTGGAACGAGGCGGAGCGCTGGGAGACGTGCGCGAGCCGGCCGTCGTCGGCTTCGACGACGGAGAGCACCTCGCCCTGCGGCGCTTCCGCCCAGCCGATCGCCCTCCCGCTCACCGCCGGCACCGGCGCTCGCCAGCTCGCGGGCTCGCCGAGCTCGTCGAGCATCTCGGCCGCCTGCCGCACGAGGTGGAACGAGCCCGCGACCTCCTCGATGCGCACGAGCTGGCGCGCGAGCGCGTCGCCGCCGGTGGGATGCTCGACCACGCGTTGCCCCAGCCGTCGGTAGCCGCCGTAGGGCCGGCTCGTCCGCACGTCCTCGGCTTCGCCCGAGGCGCGCCCGACCGGTCCGACGACCGCCAAGCGGCGCGCGTCGTCACGGCTCAGCAGACCCGTCCCCCGGAGCCGGTCGACGAACGAGGGCGTGTCCATCAGCCGGCGCACGTCCACCTCGACGTGCCGCTGGATCGGTGCGATCGCAGCGAGCACCTCGGCAGGGCGGAGGAGAAGCGGCTGCCCGATGCCGCCGGGGACCACGACGCCACGCCCGAACCGGCTGCCGCACAGGCGCGCCCTGAGCCGTTGCACCCGCTCCTTGTGGTGCGAGAAGACGGCGTAGGCGACCGCCTGGCCCGCGGCCTCGGTGTGGCGGACCATCGTGTCCAGGTGGTTCGCAACCCGTTCCAGCTCTGCGTGCACGACCCGGACCAGCTCGGCCTGCAGCGGCACGGCCACCGCGCCCAACTGCTCGACCGCTGCGCTGAACGCCAGGGCGTGCGCGACCGACGCCACCCCCTCGACGCGCTCGGCCAGCAGCACGCCGTCGTCTGCCGACATGCCGGCGAACCTCGACTCCACCCCGCGGTGCTTGTAGAAGATCCGCGTGCGCAGGTGCGGGATGTCCTCCCCGGACGTCTCGACCAGGTACTCGACCGCCTCGAACACGCCGGAGCGAACCGGGCCGTAGGAGATGGCGAAGACGCCTTCGCCATGGACGTGGGGGGCGGGCGGGGTGCGGTCCGCCGCCATGGGGGCCGACGGCTCCCCGGCCGGGCCGAGCGGTGCGTGGGTCCCAGGGGGAACAGGGAACACGAGCGGGTCGGGCCGGGCATGCCCCACCGGCTCGAGGCCGAAGAGATCGTGGATCCTCCGCTCGTACCACCCTGATGCGGGGATCTCGTGCGCGAGTGAGGAGTACCGCTCCCCCGCCGCGACCCGCGCCTCTTCGATCTCGAGGGTGCCGTCCGCGGAGACGACCGAGAGCAGCTGCGCGCCTCTTGCGTGCCGGGCCAGAGCGAAGAGCCCGCAGAATCGCGCGCCGTTGCGGACCCGTCGGAGCGTGGCGGGGAACGTCACGACCTCCGAGCTCGCCGCGCCCTTGCTCCCTTCGGCGTCGGCGATCGGGTCCTCGGCCGTCATCGCGGCGACCCGAGCTCGTGCGCCGCGTGGTCGAGGAGCCGGCTCAGGTCGGCGGGAAGGTGCACGCCGAGCACGAGCAGCGCCACGATCCCGAGCGCCATCGCCACCACGATCCACAGGCTCACCTCGCCCTTGGCGACGGCCGGGACGCCACCGGTGGCTGCCGGCCCGGGGGCGGCTCGCGAACCTGGCGCAGAGTCCGCCGGCCCGGCGGTGAGCATCGTCTGCGTGGTCGACCACGACAGGCCCAGAAACGAGACCATCGCCAGCGCGACGAGGACCGCCGCCACCGCGTCGCGCGGATCGGAGAGGCCGCCCGACACGATGAGGAACTCGCTCCTGAACAGCCCGAACGGTGGCAGCGCCGAGAGCGCCAGGACCGCGACGACCAGCATCGAGCCGCTCCAGGGCAGGGCGCCCACGCCGCCCCGGAGCGCCGCCATGTCCTTCGTGCCGAATTTCGCCACGACCGAGCCGGCGCCGAAGAACGCGGTCCCCTTCGCGGCGGCATGCGCGAGGACGTGGAGGAGCACGCCGACGAACGCGAGCGTCACCCCGAAGCTCATCCCGATCGCGAGGATGCCCATGTGCTCGACGCTCGAGTACGCAAGCATGCGTTTCATGTCCCGCTGGCGGAGCAGGTACAACGCGGCGAGCAGCAGCGAAGCGATGCCGAACACCATGAGGACGTTGCGCGGGAACGTAGAGCCGATCGCGGCGGCAGTGACCTGGAAGTAGCGCAAGATCGCGTAGAAGCTCGTCGCGAGGAGCGCGCCGGAGAGCAGCGCAGAGATCGGAGAAGGTGCCTCCGAGTGCGCGTCCGGGAGCCACGTGTGCACCGGCACGAGACCCATCTTCGTGCCGTACCCGAGCACCGCGAGCACGAACGTGAGCCGCATCACCGACGTGGGAAAGCGGTGCGCCCCCGCGAGCATCTTCACGTACGAGAGCTCGTAGCCGGCCCCGTAGGCAGAGGTCCCCGCGTAGTACAACAGGATCGTCGCCAGCAGGGCGATCCCCAGGCCCATCGAGGCGATGAGGACGTACTTCCACGCCGCCTCCGTGGCCCTCTGCGTGCCGTCGATCGCGACGAGAAGGGCGGAGACCACCGTCGTCACCTCGATCGCCACCCAGAGCAAGGCGAGGTCGCTCACCAGCGGTGCTGCGAGCATGGCCCAGCAGAAGACGTGCAAGCCCGCGTAGAACCGGCGACCGTACCTCCTCCCTGCGGCGGACCCGTCGAGGTGGAGGTAGCCGGCCGAGAAGACCGCGGTGGCGAAGTAGAGGAACGACGTCGCGAGCAGGAAGACCACGCTCAGCGCGTCCACCCTCAGCTCGCTGCCGGCGGTGACGGGCCCGTGCGACACGACCGCAGGGACGAGCGCGATCGACAGCGCGAACGCCGCGGCGCCCGAGACCGGCGAGAGCACCCTCGCGACAGCCACCGGCACCACGGAGGAAACGATCCCGACCAGGAACGGGAGCACGACCAGCACGACGAGAGCGGCACCCACGTCTTCTCCTCCTCTAGCCCCGCAGCCTGTCGAGCTCGTCGGTGGACAACGTCTTGGAGCGGTCGTGATGGACGCGCATGATGATCCCGAATGCCACCACGGCGACGAGGAGGTCGAACAGGAACGTCGTCTCGACGACGAGCGGGAGCCCCGCGGCGATCACGAGGCTCGCGATCGACACACCGTTCTCGAGCGAGAAGAAGCCCATCGCCTGGGAGACGACGTCGGAGCGCAGCACGACCAGGACGAACGCCACGAGCACCACGGCAAACGCCACGGCCAGGGT
>JAKAOD010000191.1 GCA_021823365.1 Actinomycetes bacterium
AGGGCTCGGACAGCGAGCACGGCGACGGGAAAGGTGTGCCTCGACCCCAGTAGAGCATGGGCAAGAGCGAGCTACCGACTCCGCCGTGTGGCCCGTGCCGGATGGGCAGCCAGCCGGTCTGTCCGAGCAGCGGACGAGGGAGCCCCGACCCCGCAAGGCCAGAGGGCAGCCGCAGCGGCGGCAGAGGACCCGACCGGCCGAGCGGAAACCTCGGGGCGACCAGGTGACCCAAGACCGTTCGGGGCCACCCGCGAGGCGGGACTCAGTTCCGCTGAGTGTGTAGGAACGGTGCATCACGGGACGGAGTCGGCCCTGAGGAGCTCTTCGGCCCCGATCGGCCAGTCGACTCCCGCCTCAGCCCGGGTCCTGCCGGCCGGGCTCCGGAGAAGCAGCCTCCGACCGTAGAGGAGCACGACAGCTGCCAAGAACGCCGCGGCGGCATCGGCCGACCAGGCATCGGCGAAGGAACCGTGCGTCGCGAGGAGGCCGAAGCCCAGCGGACCGACGACGCCCGCCAGGCGGCCGCTCACCTGGGTGATGGAAGTGGCACGCGCCGGGGCCTCGGGGTGGCTCCTCACGACCGCGAAGACGAACAGCCCATTCCAGCCCCATCCCGCAGCGAAGGCCACTACCGCCCCGCCGATGAGCAGCGCGTGCATGTCGCGCGCCACGCCGATCGCGAGCACTGCGTAGCCCACGCTGCCCACTCCGAGCATGGTGGCAACGACCCGAAGGTGCGCCCGGCCCCTTCGGTCGGCGCGGGCGCCCGTGATCACCCGCACGGAGGCGGCGATCGCCGCTCCCAGCGCGGCAAGCAGGCCGGCGCCGCCCTTCGAGATCCTCGCGTGCACCGCAGAGGTGACGATGAATGCCGTGAGACCGGTGGCGGCGAAGACTCCGAGCCCGAATCCGACGGCGAGGACGATGAGCGGGAAGCGCGCGCCACCGGGCGTGGGTTGGGGAACGCGACGTGCTCGGCGTTCGGCAAGGCTGACGCGCGGCCGAGGAAGCAGGGCGGCGGCGAGGGCGGCGAGGGCGGCAGCTATCGCGAACGCCGCCCGCCAGCCGATGGTGAGTGCCAGGACGGGGACGGCGAGGCCCCCGAGCGCCGCCGCCGAGGGCACCGACGCCTGCTTCACGCCGAAGGCGAGGCCTTGGCGGGCGCTCGGCATACGCCGCGCCAGGAACAGGTTGGTCGCGGGCTGGATGGCTGAGCTCGCAAAGCCTGCAGCAGCGAGCAGGGCCGCCAGCGCGAGCCAAGAGTTGGCAAATGCTGCGATCAGGCCGAGCGTGGCAGCGGCCGCCGGCGTCGCGACCCGCATGACCCGGATGCCGCCCACTCTCTCCGCCAGCCGCCCGAACGGCAGGGACCCCACCGCCGCTGCCAGGTAGTAGAGAGAGACAGCTCCGCCCAGGGCGGAGGTGCCGAAGTGAAGCGACGTCCGCATCTGGACCGCGAGCGTTCCGACGAGGAACACTGCCAGCGACCCCGCAACCGACGCGGCCATCGCTGCAGCGACGTCGCTCCTCACCGGGGAAGGAGCGTGGCTCGCAGCCCGCTGCCGCATCACCTCAAGCTAGGCGTATGAGCAGCCCATGGTCACATCCGAACCCTGCCGGCGGTCGAGAGCGTCACCTGGTCGCGAATACGCTGCCGGGGGCTCACCGGACAGGAGGTGCTGCGATGCGGGTCGCCGTTCTCATGGGTTCGGCCAGCGACCGGGACAAGATGGCCCCGGCTCTCGCCATGCTCGAGCGCTTCGGCGTGGGCGCGACCGAGCACGTGCTGTCCGCCCATCGCAATCCGGACGAGGTGGGAGACTTCGCCCGGCGGGCGCGGGACGCGGGGTACGCGGCGCTGATCTGCGGTGCCGGCATGGCGGCGCACCTCGCCGGGGTGGTGGCCGCACATACGACGTTGCCGGTGGTGGGGGTTCCCCTCTCAGGCGGCCCGCTGCACGGTGTCGACGCGCTCTATGCCACGGTGCAGATGCCCTCGGGAGTCCCTGTCGCCACCGTCGCGGTGGACGGCGCGGCCAACGCGGCGATCCTCGTGGTCGAGATGCTGGCGATCGCGGACGCCGAACTGGTGAAGAAGCTCGAGGAGTTCCGTGCAGGGGGCGCCCGATGATGCCGCGCGATCGGTGCTGACTCCTCCGATCGGGGAGGGCGCAGGATGAAGCCAATCACGATCTACGGCGTCGTCGTGCTCGTGCTCATGATGTCTGCCTACGCGCTCGAGCACCGGGGGCGACGCTTCGTGCTCGCTTTCGCGGCGGGCTGTGCGCTCTCGTCCAGCTACGGCTTCCTGTCGGGTGCATGGCCCTTCGGTGCCGTCGAAGCGATCTGGTGCGTCGTGGCGCTCCGGCGCTACGCCTCACCACTGTCGGAGCGCTCGAACGGTCGGGGTGGCGCTGAGCTCGATCCCCCGGCCTCCTAGCCGGCGGCCGCGGTCGTCGTCCGTCTCAGGTCCAGTGCATGTAGACGACACCGAGCACGAAGCCGACGGCGATGCACAGCCCGGCGAGCGTCGAGCTTGCGCGGCCGCCCCGGGAGCCACGACCCGCGGCCGCGGCGAGCATGATGAGCAGCCCTCCGATTGCACCGATGATGAAGCCGACCTCGCCGATGCGTCTCGCAGTGCTTGCGGCAAGCGCGAGCAGTCCCATCGCTGGGAGGGTAGCACCGCAGGGATCCTCGAGGCCATGGCTGTGCGGGCAGCACCGCTGCCCCCGTTACCAGGGCTTCCAGCTCGAGATCGGCTTCTGGGGGCGCTCGGCGCGCCGGCTGTCGGGGAGCTCCCACGCCCGCCGCCAGGGCGCGACGTCGGGTCCGCGGGGATCCGGCGTGAGCCCGGCTGCCGCCCTCCTCCGCGCCGACCACCAGTCGGTCTCGGCCTCGTCGGCGAGCGCGGCGACGGACGCCTCGATCCGGGCGGCGAAGCGACGGGCGTCCTCCTCGCGCCCGGACGCCGCAGCTGCGAGCGGCCAGAGGGGGGTGCCGATGCGGACCTCGACCCTGCCGGGGCGGAGGCGGTTGCGCCCTTTCGGCAGGATCGGCCGGACGCCGTGGAGGTGGACCGGGACGACGGGGACGGAGCAGCGCTTCGCGAGGTAGGCAGCGCCCCCGTGGAACTCCTGCCCCCAGCCGTCCTGGGAGCGCCCTCCTTCGGGGTAGATGACGAGGCTCCAGCCGTCGTCGATGAGCTTGGCCGCGAGGTCGGCGCCACGGCGCGAGATGCGGGCGCGCTCGACGGGGATCGTCCCGAGCCAGAGGGACCACAGGTCTCCCTTCCAGCGGCGGTCGAAGAAGTAGTCGGCCGCCGCGGCGACGACGCTCTTGCGGCGGAAGCGGGCGGGGAGCGCCGAGAGCACGATCGCCGTGTCGAGATGGCTGGAGTGATTGGCGGCGAAGATCGCCGGCCCTTCCAGCGCGTCGAGCTGGTCCGCGCCGAGAATCGTCGGCGGCGCGACGGCGCGCACGAACGGGCGCGTCACCCCCTCGACCAGCACGGCGCGCGCCGCTCGGGCGGCGGGCGTGCGAGACCAGGCGGTGTCGTAGTCTGCCCCGACGTTGCGCCGCGGCACGGGCCGCTCGACGCTGCCGGGCCAGGTCGGGGCGCGGACGACAGCCGACAGCGTGCGGGTCGCGCCGCCGGCGCGGCTGCGGGCGCGCTCGACGAGCCGGCGCGCGGCGAGCGGCGAGAGCTTCGTCGACGCCGGGGCTCCGCCCGCAGGGCTCACGTGACCTCGCTCATGAAGACCGGCGGGTTGTGGATGTGGGTGATGGTCGGGTCGCGGCCGACGACGTCCTCGGCCATCTCGAAGGCGTCGGCGAAGGTGGAAGCCGGCTTGAAGCCCATCCGGCGGACGGCGGCGCGGTCGCCACCGACGATGATCACCTGGCCCAGGTGCTGGAGGGCATGGGCGCCCCAGTACCACATGTAGAAGGGATGCACGCCGTGGTAGGCGTGAGAGGTCCGGTAGAGATGGATGTACCAGGGGTCGGTTGCGAAGCTTTCCTCGTACTTCGCCTCGATCTCGAGCGGGTCGGTCGTCTCGGCGAGGACCTGCTCGAAGAAGTCGATGTAGCTCGGGTGCTGCACGGGGTCGAAGGCCCAGGGCGTCGGGTGGGAGATGATCAGGACCCCGCCCTCGCGCACGAGAGGCTTTCCCCGGTACATGTTGAAGAAGTAGCCGAGGCCGAGGCAGGAGACGAGGATCGGGTTCATCACGGAGTTGACGTTGTAGGGGCCCAGGTAGGGCAGGCCCATCGTGAGCACGTCGCTCTGGCCCTCGACCTGGACGAGCTGCTGCCGGTACAGGTTGGCGAGCGTCAGGTCGTGCACCGCCTCCACCTCCCCGGCCTGCACCGAGGCGAGGGCGTGGGGGGAGCGGATCGAGTGGAAGATCTGGCGCGCGAGCGCCGGCGGCGTCCGCTCGAGGGCGGCGCGCGTCCCGTGGAACCCGGCGCGGTCCCGCAGCGTCCACTCCCACTCGCGCCGCTGGAGGAAGGAGAAGCTCGAGGGGAACGTGTCGAGGTTGAGCGTCGTCTCGATCTGGAAGATCCGCACACCGGCGTCGGCGATCAGCCGCCCCATGCGCCAGTTCGAGCTGTGGAGCTCGCTGTGGTGCCGGTCCATGAACGAGCGGCTGTGCTGCATCGCCCGGACGTTGTGGTGGTGGCGGATGCTGCGGTAGCTGGCGAGGCCGGTGGCGACGGACTTGTGGCCGCCGTCCATCGGGACGAGGGTGATGTTGACGTAGACGAGGAGGTCGCTCTCGGCGGCCCGCCGGCTGATCTCGACGTCCTCGCCCTGGTCGGTGAGGCCGAGGTGGACCATCGCGTCCGGGTCCTCGGCGTCGTGCTGGCGCAGCAGGCCGTGGGGCGCGAAGGCGTCGAAGATCCTCGAGCCGAGGGCGTGGCGCAGCTCGTCGTCGGTCATCCGCCGGTGCAGCGCGAGCGCGGCGATGAGCACGACGTCGTCGACACCGCCGGCGGCGGCGGCGTCGAGGACGGCGCCGATCACCCGCTCGCGCGTGTCCGGCGCGCGCATCGGCGGGAGGGGGAGCGAGACGTCGTCGAAGGCGATCGTCAGCTTCATTCCCGGCCTGAGCAGCGCCGAGAGCGGTGGCGAGCCGCCGACGGGGTGCTCGAGCGCATGGCGGATCGCGGCGTCGGGGTCGGCGAGGGCCGGGACCGGCTCGGGTGGGTAGACGACGCGGGTGCCGACCGGGAAGCGCTCCTGGCGGAAGCCGTCGCCGTGCCAGAGCATCGTCGGGGGGGTGGAGCGGTCGACCTCGAGCACGAACCCCGGTCTCGGACTCAACTCCCCGCCTCCACGTCCGCCGCTGCCCGCCAGCCCCGGCGCGACGAGCGCCGCAGGTCGAACACGACCTTCACCGCCCCGCGGCGCCCCGCCGCAGCGGCGTGCCGGATGGCCTCCTCGTAGCGCTCCAGAGGGTAGCGGGCCGAGACGATCCGCTCGAGGTGCGCCGAGGCGACGAGCTCGAAGGCGAGGTCGAACGTCGAGCGCGGCCCGTCGGGGGTGTCCTCGGACCCGTAGGCGTAGGCGCCGGCGAGGGTGATCTCCCGTTGCCAGAGGGGGGCGAGGTCGACCCGCGCCGAGCCGGGCATGCCGATGAGCACGACCCTGCCGCCCGCCCTGACGACGGCGAGCGACGAGGCGATCGATCCTGCCGATCCGACGCAGTCGAACACCACGTCGGCGCCGCCGGCGAGCCGCCCGAGCCCGCCGGAGCGCGAGGCGGCGAGCGAGCCGGTGAGCCGCCGGACGGCGCGAGGTAGCTCCTCCGGTGCGACGACCTGGTCGGCGCCGAGCGCGCCGGCGAGCTCGCGTTGGACGGGGTGCTTGGCGACGACGACGATCGCCGAGGGCAGGCTGTGGTGGCGGAGCGCCGCGAGCGTCGCCAGTCCGAGAGTCCCGGCGCCGAGCACGACCGCGCGCTCGCCGGCGACGACGCCGCCGGCAAGGGCGGCATGCACGGCGCAGGCGGCCGGCTCGACCATCACCGCGGCCTCGTCGCCGAGCCCATCGGGGACGGGACGGAGCTGGGACTCGTGGGCGACGAGCAGCTCCGACCAGCCTCCTCCGGTGTCGGCGCAGTAGCCGGTCTGAAGACCCGGGCGCAGATGCCCGTAGGCGAGGCGCTCGCACGCGCCTTTGCGGCCCGCCGTGCAGGCTGCGCAGGGCGGGTCGATCCCCCGCGCCAGGCAGCCGAGGACGGGCTCCACGACGACGCGCACGCCGTCGAGCTCCCCGCCGACGACGTCGCCGACGATCTCGTGGCCGGGGACGAAGGGGAAGCAGATCGGAA
>JAKAOD010000192.1:0-819 GCA_021823365.1 Actinomycetes bacterium
TTCGACAACGCCGGCCAGGACTGCTGCGCACGCTCGCGCATCCTCGTCGAGCGAGGCGTCTACGATCGCTTCCTCGACCTGCTGCAGCCGGCGGTGCGCGCCGTCAAGGTCGCAGACCCGAGGCTCGAAGACTCCGACATGGGCCCGCTCGTGTCGGCGCGCCAGCGTGAGGTCGTCGCCGGGCACGTCTCCGCCGCGCAGGTCGCGTTCACGGGCGAGGCGCCCGACGGCCCCGGCTACTGGTACCCGCCGACGGTTCTCGCACCGGTCTCGCCGGACGAGGCGTGCTTCAGGGAGGAGATCTTCGGCCCCGTCGTGGCCGTGGTCCCCTTCGCCGACGAGCCGGAGGCGATCGCCCTTGCCAATGCGACGGACTACGGGCTCTCGGGATCGATCTGGACCCGCGACGTCGGCCGCGCGATCCGGGTCGCGCGGGGTGTCGACAGCGGCACGCTCTCGGTCAACTCGCATGCGTCCGTCAGGTACTCGACGCCCTTCGGCGGCTTCAAGCAGTCGGGCATCGGGCGGGAGCTCGGTCCGGACGCCCTCGCGGCGTTCAGCGAGGTGAAGAACGTCTTCATCGCGACGGACGGGTACTGAACAGTAGACGGAAAGGCGCACCAGGTCGACGGACAGGCGCACGGACACACAGGAGGTCAGCAGCAGTGGCCGGTCGGCTGCAGGGAAAGGTGGCGGTCATCACGGGCGCGGCGAGTGGCATCGGGCGGGCGAGCGCGAAGGTCTTCGCCGCCGAGGGCGCCCGCGTCGTGCTCGCCGACGTCGACGACGACCCCGGCCGCGAGCTTGCGGCGTCGCTCG
>JAKAOD010000192.1:829-6322 GCA_021823365.1 Actinomycetes bacterium
GCCGACGTCACCGACCCCGACCACGTCTCGGCCCTCTACCAGGCGGCGTCTGCCACCTGCGGGGGGATCGACGTGCTGTTCAACAACGCCGGGATCTCGCCGCCGGAGGACGGCTCGATCCTCGAGACCGACCTCGAGGCCTGGCGGCGCGTCCAGGACGTCAACCTGACGAGCGTCTACCTCTGCTGCAAGCTCGGCATCCCCTACCTGCTCGAGCGAGGCGGGGGATCGGTCGTCAACACGGCGTCCTTCGTCGCGGTCCTCGGCGCGGCCACCTCGCAGATCTCCTACACGGCCTCGAAGGGCGGCGTGCTCGCGATGTCCCGGGAGCTCGGCGTGGAGTTCGCACGGTGCAACGTCCGCGTCAACGCGCTCTGCCCCGGCCCGGTCAACACGCCGCTTCTCCGGGAGCTCTTCGCCAAGGATCCCGAGCGCGCCGCTCGCCGCCTGGTGCACGTCCCGATGGGTCGCTTCGCCGAGCCTGAGGAGATCGCCGCAGCGGCGGCCTTCCTCGCCTCGGACGACGCCTCGTTCATCACTGCCTCGACCTTCCTCGTCGACGGCGGGATCCACGCCGCCTACGTCACGCCGCTGTGAGCGGGCCATGCCCGGTCGTCGGGCTGAGCGCCTCGGACCAGCACGTCCGCTACGGCGCCTGGGACACGACGGCGACCCTCGTGCCGGCGGCCTACGTCCGGATGGTCGAGCTCGCCGGTGGGATCCCGGTCCTCCTCCCGCCGCCGGCAGAGCCGGCGGGCGAGCGCGCCGCCGGCGCGCCCGCTCGTGACCGCCCCGGCGGTGACTTCGTGGGACGGCGCGCCGCGGAGCATGCGGCACGGGTCGTCGAGCGCCTCGACGCCGTCGTCCTCACGGGGGGGACCGACGTCGACCCCGCCCTCTACGGCGAGGATCCGCACGAGCGCACCCAGCCGGCCGACCCGGCTCGCGACGCCTTCGAGCTGGCGCTCGTCGCGGCGTGCGAGGAGCGCGACCTTCCGCTGCTCGGGATCTGCCGGGGCCTGCAGCTTCTCAACGTCGCACGGGGCGGGTCGCTCGTCCAGCACCTGGCCGATGCGGGCGAGTCCGCCCACCTCGATAGCCCGGGGCGCTTTTCGCACCACCCGGTGCGGCTGGAGGAAGGGAGCGCGGTCGACTCGGTCTACGGTCCCCGGGGGGTTCGCGAGCAGGTCGTCGCCTGTCATCACCACCAAGGCGTAGCCCGCCTCGGGCGCGGCCTCGTCGTAACGGCGACAGGCGGCGACGGGGTGGTGGAAGCGCTCGAGGCGCCAGGCTCGCGGTTTGTCGTCGCGGTGCAATGGCACCCGGAGGCCGACGGCGACCCCTCGCTGTTCGAGGCGCTCGTCGCGGCGGCGGCCTCGCAGGCCTCTCCGGCGCGCGGCGGGCCGCGCACGTAGCCTGGCGACGTGGCGCCGAGCGGGCATCCGGGCGGTCAGGCCGGAGGCGTCTTCCCGGGGACCGGTGCCGCCAGCACGGCGCCGCAGGAGGTCGCGCACGGCGCCGGACAGCCTGTGCGAGCCTCGGACGCCGAGCGCGAGGCGGTCGTCGAGCGGCTCCGCCTTTCCTGCGCCGAGGGGCGGCTCACGCTCGAGGAGCTCGGCAGTAGGGTCGCCGACGTCTACGGGGCCGTCTACCGGGGCGATCTCGAGCGCGTCGTCGCCGACCTGCCGGTCGCCGAGGGCGAGGCGGCCGTGCCGAGCGAGGTGCGCCCGTCCCTCCCGGCGGCGCGTCGGGCTCGCCGGTGGATCGTCACCGTCATGGGGAGCGTCTCCCGCCGGGGGCACTGGCGGCTTCCCGCCGCGGCGAACGTCGTGACGGTCCTGGGCGAGACCGATCTCGACCTCCGCCAGGCCGTCATCGAGGGGCCGGAGATCGAGCTCAAGCTCTTCGTCGTCATGGGGGAACAGCGGGTCCGGGTTCCCGAGGGCGTCGAGGTCGAGGTGAGCGGGTTCGTCTTCATGGGCGAACGCCATGTCAACGTCGCTCCGGTCCCGCCGCGTCCAGGAGTGCCCCGGCTCCACCTCGTCGTCGCCGGGATCATGGGCGAGGTCAAGGTCACGGACCGCTGACCGGCTGGGCTCCCGCGACGAGGCTCGAGAGGTGCCCGGCGCTCGTGGCCCGCCCCGCCCGGACGTCACAGACCTTCAGCGGGGCATCATTGTGGCGGTGAGGGGCCCGTTCCACAGGGTCAGGCTCGGCCTGGCCGCGCTGATCCTCGTCCTCGGCGTCGGCATCGTCGGATTCCTCGTGCTCGGCCTGAGCCCGTTGAACGCCGTGTACCACACGGTGCTCACGATCACGACGGTCGGCCAGTTCAACGCCGCGGCCCTGCAGACTCGCGCGGCCAAGGTCTTCACCATCGTGCTCGTCCTCGTCGGGGTCGGGACGGCGCTCTACACCTTCTCCGCGGTCCTCGAGGTGCTCATCGAGGGCCACATGCAAGCGCTGATCAGGAGGCGCCGGATGGAACGCGAGATCGCCGCCATGACCGGCCACACCGTCGTCTGCGGGCTCGGGCGCGTCGGACAGGAGGTCGCCCGGTTCCTCGCCGCCTCCGGCAAGCGCGTCGTGGCCGTCGACCGGGACGAGAGCCGGCTCGCAGACGTGCCGTGCCCGTCCGTCCACGGCGAGGCGACGGACGACGACGTGCTCCTGCAGGCGGGGATCCAGCGCGCCGGAGCGCTCGTCGCTGCGCTCGACACCGACGCCGACAACCTGTTCGTCACGCTCGCCTGCAGGGCGATGCGCCCCGACCTGCAGATCATCGCGCGCGCCCGCAACGAGGCCTCGGAGCCGAAGCTGCGCCGCGCCGGCGCCGACCGCGTGGTGAACCCGCAGCAGCTCGGCGGCGACCGGATGGCAGCGTTCGTCACCCAACCCCATGTCGTCGAGTTCATGGACGTCGTCATGCACGACAACGAGATCGAGTTTCGCCTCGAGCAGTTCGTCGTCCCGGTGGGCTCGTCGCTCGCCGGCCAGTCGTTGCGCTCGGCCCGGGTCCGTGATCGCTCCGGCGCCCTCGTCCTCGCGTTGCGGCGCCCGGGTGGGGACTTCGTCACCAACCCGGCAGCCGAGACCGAGGTCGGCGCCGGCGACGTGATGATCGGGATCGGTACCCGCGACCAGCTCGAGCGCCTCGGGCAGATGGTCGGCTCCGCCGGGGGTCGCCCTGCCGGCGTCGCCGGCGGCGGGTAGGGTCGGGCCGGAGCGACAGCGCTCGCCGGTGCGCCGCACGCACCGTCACCTCGAGGAGCCTCCATGATCGGTGAGAAGGTCAGGCACTACCAGGGCAAGGGCACGGACCTCGCCGGTCTCGAGACGAAGATCGAGGACTACCTGAAGTCGGACGGCTTCAGCGTGCAGTCCTCGCCCTCGAGCTCGCAGGGAACCGTGATCCAGGCGAAGAAGGGCGGCTTCCTGCGCGGCATCATCGACGCGGACCGGGCCCTGTCCGTGTTGATCTCGGGCGACAGCGACGATTTCACGGTCCGGTTCGGCGTCGGCAAGTGGCTCGAGCACCTGGCGGTCGCGGCCGTCGAGACCTTGCTCATCTCCGACCTGTTCCTCCCGATCGACATCGCCGAGACGGCGTGGAACCTCGAGATCGAGGACAAGCTCGTGAAGGCGGTCGACAGCTTCGTCGGCTAGGCCGGTCGGGAGAGGCCGCTTCGAGCCGCCCGCCGCGGCAGGGGCGGGACGCGGACCTCGACGCGCGGCACGGGCGGCCGCTCAGCAGCCGAGCCCGTAGCTGATCGCCGAGCAGACCTCGTGCATCGTCTCCTCGTCGACCGATCCCAAGGGTCCCGTGAGCGCGCCCTGGTCGACCGTGTGGAGCCCGTCGCAGTTCACGACGGACGGACGGTCGAGCCCGGCACCTGTGCCGAGCGGCACCTCGACGCCGAGGCCCCGCGCCGTGGTCGTCACCTCGGCGACGGTCACGAGTTGGCGCACGTCGATCACCTCGGAGCGCGTGAGGACGAGGACGGGCCGTCGCTTGCCTCCGACCCGGGCGAGCCAGAGCTCGCCGCGCCTCATTCGTCGGTCCATACCTCGGCTTCCGTCCAGAAGCGGTCCGGCCGCTCGGGACTGCGTAGATATGCCCGGCGGTCCGCGTCTGCCATCGCGGCTCGCACGGCGCCGGCGACCCCTTGGCGCGCCGCGGCGGAGACGTTGATCCCGAGCTCGTGGGCGCGCCGCGCCAGCGCCTCGTCGAGCGTGATAGTCGTACGCGCCATACTGCGATGCTATCGCGGGGTGTCGCGGATCTTGCCATCGAGCGGGGTGAAGTGCATCGAGCGAGCCGGCCGATCTCGCGACCCTGCGCCCGATGCCGCCTACGGCCTCCTGGCACCCGCCGCGAGCAGCCCCGCGCAACGCGCGTCGTGGGAGGGCGTCACGCGAACCTGTGCCGAGGCCGCGATCGCGATCGGCGGGAGGGCGAGGGCGATCGGGATCAGGAACGCCGCCCGCCGCGCCGCGCGCCCGAGCACGAGACGCCGCCGGCGCGCCCTCGCGCCCAACAGCAGCCACGCCGGCCGGGCTCCGTCCGGTCCCGGTACGAGCGCCTCGGCGATCGCCTCGTCAAGCCGATGCGAGGCCGGCCGGCTTCGCGCGGGTCGGCTGCCGACCCCGGACGCGCATTGGCGCATCCTCAAGGAGAGCGACGACGCGGCGCGTTCGAAGCGCCGGCAGGAATCGCAGCGCTCCAGGTGGGTCGCGACAGCCTCGGCGCGCAGCGGCGCACTCTCCCGGTCGAGTCGCGCCGAGACGGCTTCCTGCACGAGCGGGCAGGTCGGGCGCGGACCGACGCGCCACGGCGCGAGCTGGTTCACGAGCGGGCCTCCCGCGCCGATCGTGGCAGCTCCGGCGGCGCCGCGGCGCCGGTCGCGCCCGGCCGGGCCACCGTCGAGCTCAGCCCCACCCCCGTCAGGCTCAGCCCCACCCCCGTCAGGCTCAGCCGCTCGAACCGAACAGGATGTCGACGTGGACGACCTGGTGCCGGGTCCACGACTCGGTGCCGGGCGCGAGCCGCCAGTCCGTCATCACCTTGCTGTCCACGCTGAGCGCGTCGGCGAGGCCCGAGGCTCCGAAGGCGACCGTGGCCGTGCCGGCCGGCGGGGACGGGAGCACGCTCCAGGCCTTGCCCGCACCGGCGGAGACGGCGAGCCGCTCGGTGCCGGAGCTCCGCTCGTAGAGGGCGAACTCGCCGGCCGGTCCGAGGGCGTCGTCCGCCCCGACGGACAGGACCCGGGCGCCGCGTCCGAGCCGGAGGGGCTCGGAGAGCCCGGGCGTCGAGGGATCCGCGCCAGGTCCTGTCGCGAGGAGGTCGACACCCGAGGAAGCCTCGACGGCGAGGAGGCCGATCGGGACCGGCCCGCCCGAGCCGAGCCGGAGGACGGCGACCTGCGCGCCGCGCTCGGCGCTCGGGAGCCGGGGCCCGACGAGGCGCCAGGTGCCATGCGCCTCGGCGAAGAG
>JAKAOD010000193.1 GCA_021823365.1 Actinomycetes bacterium
TCCGGAACGCGGCGCCTCGATGGGCCCCGAAGCGCAACTCGCCCACCTCGCGGTACTCCGCCGCCTCCTGGGGTCCGAGCCCGCACGGCGTGACGGTTGCCGTGCCGCTGAACTGTCCCGACCCGTGCAGCCGGTGATCGGTCAGCGTCCTTCCGATCCGCCACTCTCCGAGCAGGAACCGATAGGTGTCGACGATCGGGCCGACCTCGGCAGCTGGCACCTGTCAGCTTTCGTCGATCAACGCCGCCGCAGGCCGCGCCCGGCCCCGGTCACCTTCCACGCCCCCGGGAGCAAGAGCGCTGCCAGTGCCGCCTTGATCGCGTCCCCGGCCACGAACGGGACGAAGCCGAGCGAGATCGCCTCGGATGCACTGACGTGCAGGCTCAGCGCGAGCCAGGTGACGCCGATCAGGTAGATCACGATCTCGCCGGCGACCATTGCGGGGACGCTCTTCAGGATCGAGCGATCCGCGCCGCGCTCCGCCAGGTGCCCGCAGAGTCCCGCGCAGAGCACGAAGCCGACGATGTAGCCGAACGAGGCACCGACGTACCCGTGCGCGTGGTCCGCGAACCACGGAACCCCGGCAACCCCCGCGACGGCGTACAGCGCCATGGCGGCCACGCCGCGGCGGAACCCGAGCGCCGTTCCGCACAGGAGGACGCCGAAGGTCTGACCCGTGATCGGGACCGGCGTGAAGGAAAGGTGGACCGAGAGCTGGGCAGCCAGCCCGACGAGGCACGCCGCGCCGACGACGAGGAGCACGTCGCGGACGAGCGCGCCGGGGATGAGGTCCGCGAGCACGAGGGGCTTGCGGCGATGGAGCACCAGGACATCCGACATTGCATTCCTCCCAGGCCGGCTGAGTCGCAGATCACAGCGTCCGCCTCGATTCGAAAGGCTGCTCGAAAGGCTGCTCTAGCACACTGCAGGCTTCAGGTTCCAGCGAGGCCAGGCGGGGCGCCGGCTGCCAGCCGCGCCGCCTCGAGGATCTCGAGGACCCGCACCGCGTCCCACGGGTCCACGGGGGCGGGTCCGCGCCCGCCCAGCGCCGCAACGAGACTCGTGTAGAAGGTCTCGTACGCGCCGGGGACGGTCGGCACCGGGTCGAGGCGGTCACCCACGCCGAGCGTGCCGTCCTGGCTCGCCGGTTGCGCTCCCCACCCCGGGTCGCCCGGCCCGATCCCTTCCTTCAGCTGCTGCTCCTGGGGGTCGAGGCCGTGACGCACGTAGCCCGCCTTGGATCCGAGCACGCGAAAGCGCGGGCCGGGACGGGTGGCGACCGCGCTCGCCCACAGATGGCTGCGCACCCCAGAGGTGTGGGTGAGCGCGATGAAGACGTCGTCGTCGACCTTGCTGCCCGGCCGGCGCCGGTCGAGCTCTGCCGAGGTCACGGTCGCCGGCCCGAAGAGCACGACCGCCTGGTCCACGAGGTGCGAGCCCAGGTCCAAGAGGAGGCCGCCTCCCGCTCCCGGACGCGGATCTTCGCGCCAGCTGTGGTCGCGGAGTGCGGGCATCCAGCGCTCGAAGCGCGACTCGAAGCGGTGGACCTCGCCAAGACGGCCCGAGGCGACGAGCGCCTGCACGGTCAGGAAGTCGTTGTCCCAGCGGCGGTTCTGGAAGACGGTGAGGAGGACGCCGGCGTCCTCGGCTTCGCGCACGAGGGCTCGGGCGCTGCTCGCATCGGCAGCGAGGGGCTTGTCGACCACGACCGGGATGCCCGCCGAGAGCGCACGGTGAGCGAGCGGGACGTGCGCGGCGTTGGCGGCGGCGACGACGACCACGTCGATCTGGGCACTGTCTTCGAACAACGCGGCTGCGTCGTCGATCACGCGGACCCCGGGGATGTCCTTCACAGCCTGCGCCGCCCGCGCCCCGTCCGACGTCACCACCGACGTCACCTGGAGCCCCTCGGTACCCCGGATGAGGGGAGCGTGGAAGACGCGCCCGGCGAGCCCGTAGCCGACCAGCCCGACCCGCCTCACCCGCCGAAGCCTCTCAGGTCGGCGCCGCGCCTACGACGGCTCCCCGCCGGCGCCCTGCGCTACCTCCGCCGTCTCCCGGCGAGCAGCCAGACCAGGCCGCCGAGCACCGCGACGATGACAGCCACCTTCACGATGCCCCAGATCACGCCGGCGATGGAGCTCAGCACCCAGAAGGCGACGAGGACGCCGACGACGCCGACAGCGACCACGGCGAGCGTGTGCAGCGGGCGCAGCCCGCCGGTCCGGCGTTCGGGGGAGCTCCCCCGGGTCTGCGGTTCCACTTCGTGTGCCATGTGCGCCTCCTCGACGCCGGCCCCGGCACCCACTCGCGCCGCGGCTCTTCGTCGATGCTACGTTCCCCGGCCGTGCAAGAGGTGTCGGGTGGACGCCGGCAGAGGCGGGCTCCGATGGGGGCCGCCAGCTCTCGGACGGTCGCGGCGCGCTGATGCGCGACGGGCCAGGTGCGGACGACCTCGCCGACCAGTTCCGGCGCTTCGCCGCCGGTGCCGGGCGCGACGGCGCCACGCGCTATGCCCGCATCTGCGAGGGCGTCGCGTCCGACGAGACGCTGCTCGAGCTCGTGGCCGGAGCGCCTCCGCACCAGCGTCGGCCGAACATCCTTCTCGCCGCCGTGCACTTCCTGCTCCTCTCAGGAGTGGACGACCCGCTCGCCGCCTGCTACCCGACGGTGCTCGCGTGGCGTGGCGAGGACCCCGGGTCCGCGCGCCCGCCTGGAGCTGCAGACCCGTTCGCGCTGTTCGCGGCGTTCTGCTCCCGCCACCGCCGGGCCGTTGCGCAGCTCGTGGCGACCCGGGCAACCCAGACGAACGAGGTCGGTCGCTGCACCGCCATCTTTCCGGCGCTCTCGGCCGTCGCTTCGCGCGTCGACACGCCGATCGCCGTCGTGGACCTCGGCGCGTCGGCAGGCTTGAACCTCCTCTTCGACCGGTACGCCTACGACTATGGCGACGGGCTCGTCGGAGCCACAAGCCCCGTGGTGCTCCGCTGTGAGGTGCGAGGCGGCGCGCACCGACGCCCGCCGGCCGAGCCGCCGGCCGTCGCGGCGCGGATCGGGATCGACCGGCGTCCCGTCGACGTCCGCGACGACGACCAGACGCTCTGGCTGCTCGCGTGCCAATGGCCGGACCACCTCGACCGCTTCGAAGGGGTCGCCCGCGCGCTGTCCCTGGCCCGGTCCATCTCCGATCCACCGGACGTCCGACGGGGCGACGTCGTCGAGGACCTCGTGCCGGTCGTGGCGACGCTGCCCGCAGACGCCCACCTCTGCGTCATGCATTCCTGGGTGGCCGCGTACCTCACGGTGCAGGAGCAACGGGCACTTGCGGGCGCGGTGTCCCGCGTCGCCTCGACACGCCCGGTGTCGTGGATCTTCGCCGAAGCGCCCTACGAGGTTCCCGGCCTGCCGATGCCGCCACCCGCAGGCGGGAAGGTCCGTGGGGCGACGGCGCTGGTTCTCGTGCACCAGGCACCTGGCCTCGAACCTGCCGTGCGCCGCCTGGCCGACATGCACGCGCACGGCCGCTGGCTGCACTGGTACGGCACCGGCGACTGACGCCTCTGACGACGGCGTTCCTGGCGACTGAGCTCCGGCGCTCCTGGCGACGGCGCTCAGGTGGCGGGGCCGGAGCTCACACCTCCGCCGTCGTCACCGGGGCCCCACGGCGCGTCACGGCGGGCCGGGACGACGATGCCCCCCGGTCCCATCATCGACAGCGTCCCCACGGCCGCAGTGCCGAAACGGCGGCGGATGGCGTCGATCGCAGCCGTCACCTCCCGCCAGTGCTCCTGACGGCTCGTCGCGTCCTCGGCGCCGCCGCCGGGCGTCCTGGTCGAGGGCGCGTCGAGCTCGAAGCGCAACTGGCGGTCCGCCGACGCCGGCTCGAGGCCCGAAGCGCTCACGCCGAGGAGTCGCGCCCCCATCGGCAGCTCCACCGCACCGAGGAGTGCGACGGCGATCGCCGCGATCGCCGGACCGGAGTCGAGACCGCCCGGCATGGTGTGCGCCCGGGTCACGGTCGTGAAGTCGGCGAGCTTCACCTTCACCGTGACCGTCCTCGCCACCTGCCCGCTCGCGCGCAGATGGCCGGCCACCGACTCGGCCATCCGTCGCGCGTGGCGCTCGAGGACCGTGCGATCCGCGACGTCCTCGCGGAAGGTCTCCTCGTGGCCGACGGACTTCGCCGGACGGTAGGGCACGACCGGCTCGGGGTCGTCGCCGCGCGCCAGTGCGGCGAGGTGCTGGCCGTGCGTCCTGCCGAGCGCGCGCACGAGCACCGCGTCGGGCAGTGCTGCAAGGTCGCCCACGGTGCGGATCCCGAGGCCCGCGAGGCGCTTGCCCGTCGCGGGCCCGACGCCCCAAAGCTCCTCGACAGACTTCGGGTGGAGGAACGCGAGCTCGTCCTCGGGCTCGACCACGACCACACCCATTCCGGGGAGCTTGCCGTGAGGGCCAGCGCGGGGCTTCGCGGCGCGGGATGCGAGCTTGGCGATCATCTTGGACCGGCCGGCGCCCACCGAGCAGTCGAGGCTCAGCTCTTCCCGCACGCGCTCGACGATCGCCGCCCCGATCTCGCCGGGGGTGCCGAGGAGGTGCAGCGCGCCGCGCACGTCGAGGAACGCCTCGTCGAGCCCGACCTGCTCCACGAGCGGCGTGAAGGAGCGCAGCACCTCACGCAGGTGCTCGCTCACCTCCGCGTAGCGCCGGTAGTGGCCGTCGACGAACACCGCGTGGGGACAGAGCGCGCGTGCCCGCAGCGAAGGCATCGCCGAGTGGACCCCGTAGACGCGCGCCTCGTAGGTGCACGACGCGACCACACCTCGCGCGCCGCTCCCTCCGACGATCACCGGCTTTCCCTCGAGCGACGGATCGTCGAGCACCTCGACCGAGGCGAAGAAGGAGTCCATGTCGACGTGGAGGATGCTCGGCTCGCTACGTTTCGCGGCCGCGGCCGCGTCCGTGCCGGCAGGCCGCGCGCCGCCTCGCTCAGCCACCGAGCCGGAGCCGCCGGAAGCCCTCGGCGTGGGCGACACCCGCGCGGCGACCCTCCTCCTCGGCGCGCCGCAGGACCGCCTCGGCCGCCCATCCGGCTTCCGCGCCGGCGAACTGGCTCCGGTGGCACTCGACCGCGGCAGCCTTGATCTCGATCGTCTCGGAGACGTCGACCCACACGTCGGGCTCGAGGGTTCCCGACAGGTACGTCACCGACACCTGGTGAGGAGGGCCCGCCTCGGGGAAGTAGTGCGGCAAGGCGGCCGACGGCGACAGCGCGTCGAGCAGCGCCCACCCCGCGGCGCGGTGGTCCCGGTGGTTGAAGTAGTCCTGGCCGAAGAAGACGGCGGTCGGGTCGTGCCCGAGCACGACCTCGGGTCGCAGCGACCTCACGAGCCCGACGAGCTCGCCCACCAGTGTGGGTCGCCGGTCGAGCTCCCCGTCGGTCGCTCCGAGCACCCGGTGCGAGGCGAGCCCGACGATCCCCGCCGCCTCGGCCAGCTCCCCGGCGCGCCGGCGGGCGAGCTCCGCAGGTCGCATGTCGGGGTCGGGCGTGCCACGAGCGCCGTCGGTGCACACGACGAGGTGGACCGCCGACCCCCGCCTCGCCCACAGCGCGAGCGTGCCGCCGCACGCCACGTCCGCGTCGTCGGGATGGGCGTAGACGGCGAGCACCACCTCGGGCACCTTGGTCACGAGCTCGGACACGGCGTTCGGGCCGCCAGCGGTCAGGCCCGGCGCTTGGGCTCGGTCGTCTTGATGAGCAGTCCGACTTCCCGCTGGAAGTCCCCCGCGTCCTCGAAGTCCTTGTAGACGCTCGCGAACCGGAGGTACGAGACGTCATCGAGGCGCTTGAGCTGCTCGAGGACCGCCATCCCCACCTGCTGGGTGGTGGACTCCGAAGGCGCGGCGCGCAGCGACTCCTCCACGCCGCTGGCGAGCTCGTGGAGCATGCCGTCGGTCACGGGGCGGTTCTTGCAGGCGGCCTGCACGCCGGCGATGAGCTTCGCCCGGTCGAACGGCTCACGCTGCCCGGACCGCTTGATCACCCACAGCGGCTGCTCTTCGACCCGCTCGAAGGTGGTGAACCGGCGGCCGCATCCGAGGCACTCGCGCCGGCGTCGGATCGCGGCTCCCTCGTCGGACATGCGGGAATCGACGACTTTGTCATCGTCTGCGCCGCACCACGGGCATCGCACTCGTGCGACGTTACCGCTGCGACACGGCCTCTTCATCGCCGGCGGCGCACTGGATCACCGGGGGATCGGGATCCGTCCGGGAGCGCACCGGATCATCAGGGGATCGGGATCCGTACGGGAGCG
>JAKAOD010000194.1 GCA_021823365.1 Actinomycetes bacterium
GGGAGCGCACGAGCGGTTCGGTGGCTGGAGGGATGACGATGACGAGGCGCTTCACCCACATCGCGGCGACCACGAGGCCCGAGGCCGTGACGACGCCGCCGGCGGTGCGGGTCCTCCGAAACGCCATGATCGCGAGCGGCACGAGGCCGCCGGCGACGAAATAGAACCAGAACGGCACCCAATAGCGGCCGGTGAGGTCCTGGGCCACCCAGGCGGCGAGCCCGGAGGTTCCCGAGTAGCCGTCGACGAGGTACTCGGTGAAGGTGAGGTAGAGGTACACGGCCCCGAAGGCGACAAGGATGAAGCCGAGGCGGACGAAGTGGCGAGGGTGGATGAACGCCTCGAGGTGGAACAGGCGCCGGCAGGCTGCCACGGCGACCACGACGAGGGCGATCCCCGAGTAGAGCGCGGCGACCACGAAGTAGACCGGCAAGATCGTCTCCAGGTAGCCCGGGCGCGACGAGGAGGCGAAGGCGAAGGACAGCACCGAGTGCACCGAGACCGCCATCGGGATCACCATGATCGCAACCAGCCCGATCGAGCCTTCGATGAGCCGGCGCCGGGACACGGTCACCTCCCGGTTTCCTCCGAGCGCCCGGTAGAGGAGGCGGCAGGTCCGGGCGCGCAGGCCGGGCCGGTCGGCCAGGCGGGCGGCGGCGACAGGCAGGTCCGCGATGAGCGGCAGGTAGAAGAACACCACCGTCGCCAGCAGGTAGGTGCTGACCGCGAAGAAGTCCCACAGGATCGGCGAGGACAGGTTCCAGTAGGGGGGCCAGACGAGCTCCCAGATGCGCTGGGGGCTGCCGAGGTGGGGGACGATGAAGAGCATCCCGATCGGCAGGGTGACGAGCGCGGTCGCCTCCGCGATGCGGGTGAGCGGGGCCCGCCAGGTGGTCTTGGTGAGGCGCAGGATGGCCGAGACGACCGCCCCGCCGTAGCTGACGCCGATGAACGCGACGAGATCGGCTTCGTAGACCGCCCAGAACGCCTGATCGTTGTAGCCGGCGACACCGAGGCCGTCGGCGAGCTGGACCGCCCAGGCGACCACGCCCAGCACGACGACTGCCCCGAGGGCGATGACCGCGGGCCACCACCACCGGGGGGTCTCGAGCAGCGGGCCCATGGCTGCGCTGCGAAGGTCCTCGCGGGTTCGGACGGCGGCGTCGAGTCCTGGGGACGGGAGGTCGCTGGCCTGCTGGTCCGACATGACGATCCTTTCCTTTCCACTTCCTGCGTCTTCCTGCGTCTTCCTGCGCCGACCTGCGTCTTCCTGCGCCGACCTGTCACGCACCGACGCCCGACACCGCCGGTACCACCTCGCCGACCGTCTTGTCCGCCCGCGCCGGGTACAGCGCGAGCGCGAGGAGCACGAGGAGGGGTCCGGTGTTCGGGTCGGTGCCGGAGCCGGTCAGGACGCCGCCGAACGCCTCGCCGAACATCCAGATCCCCATCGCCAGCACGATCGCCAGCGCGAGCAGCGCCGGCTCACCCCACCGCAGGGCGACGCCTGCGCCGACCGCGGCCATGACGACGGCAAGGGCGATCACCACCGCGGTGGAGTCCGGCCGGACGGCGCGAGCCAGTTCCGAGACGATGCGCGACAGCCACCCGGGCTCGCCGGCGGCGGCACCGGTGAGGGTCGTGCGCAACGCGCCGGGCACGAGGTTGGCCGGCTGGCACAGCAATGCCGCGCTCCCGAGCCACAGCATCGCCCAAGCCAGTCGGGCGCCCCTGTCGCCCAGCAGGCCGCCGGCCGCGAACCGGGCCGGCGAAGGGGCGTCTCGAGGTGGCCACGCTGCGCTCCCGGCTGGCGAAGGGGCGTCTCGGGGGGGCCACAGGACCAGCGCGGCCAGCGCGTAGAGCAGCACCGACCCGGGCGCGCCGGTGAGCGGCGAGGCGCTGCCGGTGAACAGCCCCCCGAGGCCCTCTCCCAGCCACCAGACCGCCAGCGACCAGACGATGGACAGCGCCAGGGCCGGCCGGACGGTGCGGCGCACCAGTATCCCGGCTCCGATCAGCAGCTGGATCGATGCGAACAGGGCGTTCCAGAGCGCGACGTGCGCCTCGAGGAGGTGCGCCGTCGACACGATCGGGCCGGCGACGAAGTGCGGACTCCCCGCGGCGCTCGGCACGAGCACGCCGGTGACGAACCACCGGGTGAACATCGCCGGCTGCAGCTGCAGGGCACCGTCGACGATCCAGAGGATCCCGAGGGCGAGCAGCAGGTGCCGCGGGTCAACGGCCGTGCGCCCGCGCCGAGCCGTCCCGCGCCGAGCCGTCCCGCGCCGAGCCGTCCCGCGCCGAGCCGTCCCGCGCCGCGCCGTCCCGCGCCGCGCCGTCCCGCCGTCCCGCCATCCCCGTCGCCACGGACCTGCCCGCATGATCGGACCCACCTCAGCCCGTCTGGGGGTCTGTCTCGAGGTCCTGGCCGTGGCCCAGGATGTAGAAGACGCGGGGGTGGGTGCCGTAGGACTCCTTGAACTTGACGGCGTCGTTCTCGGCCAGGAACGAGGACAGCTTCACGGTGTTGCCGATCCCGTTCACCGCCACGTCGGTGGCCAGGTCGCCCAGGTAGAGCACCCCCATCGGGCAGCTGGCGACACACTCGGGCACCTGGCCCGACGGCAGCATCGCCGCGCAGGACACGCACTTGCCGACGGTGCCTTTCACCTGGGGGACCGGCCAGGCCGGCTCCTGGGGGAACGGCTGGCGAGGGGCGGGGCGCGGAGCGTCCCAGTTGAAGTAGCGGGCCTGGTAGGGACAGGCGTTCATGCAGATGCGCGTCCCGATGCAGCGCGACTGGTCGACGAGGGTGATCCCCTCGGCCGTGCGGAAGTTGGCGTTGACCGGGCACACCGGCACGCACGGAGGGTCCTCGCACATCATGCACGGACGAGGCATGTAGTAGCTCTCACCGGCGGCGTTGGTCATGGTGAACACGCCGATCCAGGTCTGGTCGGCGTGCAGGTAATGGGCATTCTGGCAAGCCGCCGTGCACAGCTTGCAGCCGTTGCAGTTGCGAAGGTCGATGACCATCGCCCACTGGTGGGCCGCCGAAGCCGGAGCGACCTTGGTCGACGCGGCGGCCACCGTCGGTGACGCGCTCGCCAGCCGCTCGCCGAGGAGGCCGAGAGCGACCACCCCGGTGCCGCCGGCCAGCGCACCGCCCAAGAACGGCCGTCGCCCGATGCGGACCGGCTCGCCGCGGGACGTCGTCTCGACGCCCGCCGGAGGCTCGCCGCTCCCTTCCGCCACGCCTTGCCCCGCGTCTGCTCCCTGACGCGGCGCTTCCAGCTCCTGCTCGGTGCAATGCTCGGTCATCCCAGCACCTGGACTTTGCCCTCCATCCATCCCATCGTCGCCATCGGGCCGCCCATCATGGTCGGCCCCGAACCGCACGGCGCGTAGCACTGCCACACGAAGGTCCCCGCCCGTCGAGCGACGAAGCGGGCCACGACCGTGACGGTGCGACCGCTCGCCGCTGCGGGGATGGGCAGGTTCAGCCCGATCCCGGGGACGGTGAAGGTGTGAGCGACCTCGTCGTTGGGCACGGTCCGCACCGGCGTTCCATCGACGGTCTCGACACCGCCGATGGTGCCCTCGACTCGGTCGTACATCACCTGCGAGCCGGTGAGGGGGGCCGGTCCTGTGTCGTAGCTCGTGATCCGCACCACCACGGTGTCGCCGACGTGGACGCTCCAGAAGGGATGCGTGTACATCGGACCGAAGTCCTGCCCGAACCGGGTGACGATGTGGCGTTCGATCTGCACTGTGCCGGTCAGGATCTGCATCTGCTCGGTGACGGTGCGCGGCCGCGCCGGCAGAGCGGCTGAGGCGGAGGTCAGGCGATTGGCCGCTGCCCGCACCCCGTCGGCCACCCCGGCGACCACGGCGACCGAGACTCCAAGGCCGCCCAGCACGACCACCAGCACAGCCAGGACCGCGGCCACGAGCCGGACACTCGATGGCTCTCTTCTGCTCATCGCCGCCCTCCCGGACTTCGGTGAACGCTTGGCTCGGGTCTGCCGCTCCGTCCGAGGATCTCCGCGAGCGCGCGGTCGAGGTCTTCGACGAGCGGATCGGGTCGGCTCCGGCGGTGCACGGTGGCCACGGTGACGGCAAGGAAGCCGACCACGTAGGCAGCGATGACGCACAACGAGACGACGACCAGGGCCGTGAGCAGGACTCGTAACGCTTCGACCATGGGTCGATTCTCAGCCTGCCGCCGACGGGGAGGAACCTGGAGACCCCGGGTCAGTGGGTCGGAAACCCACGGGGTGCCCTCCGTGGAATCCGGGGAGCGGTTGGCAGGAATCCACGGTGGCAGCCGGACCCGGCTCGGGCACAGACTGGAGCCGTGCGGTCGATGATCAGCGAGAACCCCGAGAAAGAGAGCCTCACACCAGGCGACGCGCCAGGAGCTGGAGCTGGGCGGCGAGCCCCGATCAGGGTGGCGATCGTGGACGACCACGCGCTGCTGCGCGAAGGGACCGTCCAGCTCCTCGAGCAAGAAGCCGACCTCCAGGTGGTCGGCCAAGCCGGCAGCGGTGAGGCGGCGCTCAGGCTCATCGACGCGCTCCATCCCGACGTGGCGCTCGTCGACATCAACCTGCCGGACATGAGCGGCCTCGAGCTCGCCCGCCAGGTGGTCGCGCACCGGCCCGGCTGCCGGGTGCTCGTGGTGAGCGCCTATGACGACTACGCCTATGTCAGCGAGGCGATGGAGGTGGGCGTCGGCGGCTACCTGCTGAAGACGGCGTCCGCCCGTGAGCTCGTCGACGCCGTGCGTGCGGTCTCCGACGGAGTCGTCGTCCTCGATGCCGGCGTCTCCGCCCACCTCAGGCGCAGGAACCGCAGCGGCCCCGACTGCCCGCCGGGTGCTGCCCTCACCGCGCGGGAGACCGACGTGCTCGGCCTGCTCACCCGGGGCCGATCGAACAAGGAGATCGCGGCCGAGCTCGGCTTGGGGCTGCGCACCGTCGAGAGCCACGTCTCGAGCGTGCTCGCCAAGCTCGGTGTGTCCTCGCGCACCGAGGCCGTCGGCTACGCGCTCTCCCGCCGGCTCGTCCCGCCGGAGAGCCACGGCGAGGCCCGCCGACCCGGGCCAGCCCACGCCCTCGAGCCGAGGTCGAAGACGAGGAAGCCGACGGGGTAGACGCGCGCTCGGCCGATCTGGTCCGAACTGGTCCGAAGAGCGCGGGGCCGGGGCAGCGGCACCGTGTGCCTCCGGCGCGTCGCCCGGCCGTCAGGCGTCTCGGGAGTCGAGCCGCGGCGCGTCTGTCGCGGGGCCTGCAGGAGCGGGGCCTGCAGGAGCGGGGCCTGCAGGAGCGGGGCCTGCAGGAGCGGGGACGCGTCGTAGGAGGCCAAGCGAGACGACCAAGGCGAGCGCGTAGAAGGCGACGAACAGCCGGAAGGCCCCGTCGACGCTGTGGACGAGCGCGCTGGCCGCCGAGGCGCTCAGCGCGTGCCCCACGCCGAGGAAGATCTTCGTCGCGACCGCCGGCGGCAGGCTGGTCTCGGCGCTGAGCAGCGCCAGGGTGAGCGAGAGGGTGAAGCCGACGTTGCGCAGCGTGTAGAACATGCCCGCGGCTGCTCCGGCGACCTGGGCCGGGGCGGACTGCATCGTCGCCTTGACGAGCGCTGGCCAGTAGAAGCCGTTGCCCACCGAGATGAGCGCGAGCGGCACGACGAGCCCCACCAACGCCAGGCTCGCCCCGAGGAGGCTGAGCAAGAAGGCCCCGACTCCGAGAACGACGAGGCCGCCGATGATCGGTCCGGCGCTGCCGAGGCGGTCCGCCAGGCGTCCCCCGAGCGGCGCGGTCAGCATCTGGGGGCCCGAGAGGGGGATGAGCAGCAGCCCGGTGACGAGGGGCGTCTCGTGGATCGCGCCTTGGAGGTAGAAGGTGAGCAGGAAGGTCGTCGCGAAGAAGGCCACGCTCGCCGAGACGACGACGCCCTGGGCGGCGGCGAAGTGGCGGTGGCGGAACAGGCCGAGGTGGAACAGCGGGCGGTCCCGGTGCGTCTCGGTGACGAAGAAGGCGATGAGCGCGGCGGCCGTCAGGGCGAACAGGCCGAGGATCCGGGCGCTCGTCCAGCCCCAGGCGAGCCCTTCGGAGAGGGCGACGATCAGCGCCGCGAGAGCCACGGTGAAGGTTGCCGCCCCGGGCCAGTCCACGGGCTGGCGTGCCGCCCGACGAGCCCGGCTCGACGGCAGCACGGACGCGCCGACCAAGGCGCCGGCGAGGGCGAAGGGCACGGTGACCCAGAAGATCGAGCGC
>JAKAOD010000195.1 GCA_021823365.1 Actinomycetes bacterium
CGCGCAACGGGTCTGGCCAGGGCTCGCCCGGCGACGCCGCCTCGAGATCGAGGCGGTCGAGGCTGGCGCGCTCGACGAGCACGCCGCGCTCTGCCGCGGCGAGCGCCAGGCGAGGGAGCAGGCTCGGGTCGCCGGCCAGGTCGGCGTCGGTGGCGAGGGCCGCCTCGCCGTCACGCAGCACGATCCCATCCCCGAGGGCGATCTCCTCGCGCGCTCCCGGGGATGCGCCGAGCACGAAGCGCGCCGAGCGCGCCCTGCGCCAGGCCTCGCTCGCCGTCGAGGCCACCAACCGCCCGGCATCGGCGAGCGCCGCCATCAAGGCGTCGGCGTCGCGGAGGCCGAGCATCTCGGCGACGGGGTCCTGCTCCTGGAGGACGAGGCGGTCGCTGTTGCGCCCCGTCCGGCAGTGCAGGGCGACGCGGGCCGAGGTGATGACCGCCTCGGCGCCGTCGAGGGGCGCGTCGGCGGAGCCGGGGAAGGCGACGCGAAGGGCGCGGAGCGCCGCGAGGTCGCGAAGCCCTCCCTCGGACTGCTTGAGGTCCGGCTCCAGCAGGAAGGCGAGCTCCCCCGACTCCCGGTGCCTCGCGGCGCAGGAGGACTCGAGCTCGGGGAGGAACGCCCCTCGCTGGCGGCGCCAAAGGTCCTGCGCCGCGGCGACGACCCTGTCGGCGAGACCTGCGTCGCCGGCGACGAGCCGCCCGTCGAGCAGCCCGAGCGCGACCTTCAGGTCACCACGGGCGACCGACAGGGCCTCGCTCCGGGTCCGCACACTGTGGTCGAGGGGCATCCCCTCGTCCCAGACGGCGTACCAGATCGCCTCGGCGACCCGCTCCCAGCCGCGTCGCGCCCGGTGGAGGAGGACGAGGTCGAGGTCGCTCCCCGGGCACAGCACACCACGGCCGTAGCCGCCGACGGCGAGGAGCGCGTAGCCGTTCGAGCGTCCCTCGGTCGCCCCCTCGAGGACCTGGCCGAGCCAGGCGTCGGCGAGGGCCGCGTACCGCGCCGGCAGCTCGAGCGGGGGCAGCTCGCCGATGAGAACCTGCGCGACGAGGTCGTCGCGTGTGGACTTGAGCGGCTCCGGGCGTGCCCCGGCCCGCTCGCGGCCTGCTGCCCGCGCCTCTGCCATGCGACGATCAGGTTACGCGGCTGCATGCGGGCCGGCGACCTGACGCCGCCTCGGCGAGAAGCGGCGGTAGGCTCGAATGGGACGCGATGCCCGGGAAGCGACGGTGCGGACGATGATCCAGCCACGGGAGACCACGAATCCGAGCAGCCGCGGGCGCGGGATCCGGCCCGTGCGGGGAGCCATCGTCATCGGGACGACGGTCGTCGCCGCCGTTGTCGCGTTCGCCGTCCTGCGCTCGATCGTCGGCCTGGTCGCGTTCGGGGTGAAGCTCGCCGTCGTGCTGGCGATCGTGGCGTTCGTCGTGCGCCTCGTCACGCGGCGGGGCGGCCGCGGCAGCCACTCGTAGAGGGAGCCGGACGAGGCGTCCCGTGAAGGCGCCGACCCCGGTGGCGGAGCGCCGCGGAGCGTCCCTCGCCGGACCGCCATGGGCGTTGTCCCCGCCGATCAGGTCTGCGGATCCTTCGGCTGGGCGACGAGGTCGATGACATAGATCGTGTAGGGGCTCGCCGAGGCGGGGAGGCGGACGAGCACCCTGCTGCCGAGCGGGACGCCCTCGAGGGCGTCCACCCAAGCCACCTCGCCGGCTTGCCCGGGGTTCAGGGCAAAGGGGCTGCCTGCGGCCCAGGTGGACTCGGCGAGGACTCCGGCCGAGGTCGCCACCTCGAACTGCACGACGACCAGGCCCGCGTGCACCGGCGCACCGCGGCCGCGTGCGAGCACCGTCGCCGTCGCCGCCGCCGGCAGGCGGGAGCCCTTCCGCACCGAGATCCTCGGCGCCGCGCCGAGGGCGCCGCTCACCGTGACGCCCCCCGAGGAGCGCGTGACCTCCTTCGCCTTCGCGCTGATCTCGGCACCGTGCCCGTAGGTGGCGACGACGTCGACGACGAAGACGAGCGTGTCCTTCCCGGTGATCCCCGCGGCCTTGTTGCCCTTCGGGCCGTAGCCGTCGGCGGGGGGGACGACGAGGAGGAGCCGGCTTCCTGTGCGCACGCCGACGAGCGAGGCGTCCCAGCCCTTGATGACGGCGCCCACGCCGATCTCGAAGCCGGAGAGCTGGTGGCGGGCGAAAGAGCTGTCGAAGACCTTGCCTCTCCAGATCTGGCCGAGGTAGTTGGCCACGAGCAGGTCGCCCCGGCGCGTGCGCGACCCGTGGCCCTCGTGGAGCACCTTCACCTCGAGCTTCGACGGCGGCTTGGCGGGAGGGAAGGTGAGGTGCGGCGCCTGGCCGTAGCCGCCGGAGACGCTCGGCCATTCGACGGCGCGGCGCGTCCTCGCCCTGTCGGGACGGCCTGCGACGCGCTGTGCCGGGGCGGCGGCGAGGCGGGCGGGTGACGCCGATGCTGGCGCGGCCGGGGCGACGAGCCCGGCGGCGAGCGCGAGGAGGGCGCCGAAGGCGGCGGACGCGGCGGATGCAGTCTTCAGAAGGGGCACTTGCTACCTCGTGGGTCGGGGCCCGCAGACGATAGCGGCTCCTCAGCCGACGGCGGCCGCGCCCTCGGCGGCGCCGGAGCCGACGACGGGCGGGTCGGAGGACCAGGGGAAGGAGATCCAGCGGTCGGTGCGAGCCCAGACGTACTCGCTGTCGATCACCGAGTGCGGCTTCTGGTAGAGGACCGCGGCGCGCACGTCCGCGACCTTCCCCTTGCAGAAGTCGTGGACGAGGGCGAGCGTGTGGCCGGTGTCGGCGACGTCGTCGGCGACGAGCACGCGGGCCGACTCCAGGTCGACAAGGTCGGGGACGGGCGGGAGCACGACGGGGAGCGGAAGGCGCTCGTCGACCCCGGTGTAGTACTCGACGTTCATCACGTAGATGTTCTTCACCGACAGCGCGTAGCCGAGCGCCCCGGCGACGAACAGGCCGCCGCGCGCGATGGCGAGCACCAGGTCCGGCTCGTAGCCGTCGCCGGCGATCGACTCGGCGAGCTCGCGGACCGCTCTGCCGAACCCCTCCCACCCAAGCACCTCGCGCGCCGGCTCGGCATATGCCGCGTCCATGGCCCGACCCTAGTACGCCATCTTGGAGCGGCGGCCGGGCAGAACGGCCGGAGCAGCAGAACGGCCGGAGCGGCAGAACGGCCGGAGCCCTTGGCGACGGGGGCTCCTGCCCGCCGGCGAAGCGGGTCAGATTCGAACCGGGGCCGAGGTGCCGAGGCGACGGCCCTTGGCGTCGAGGGCGGAGACCGCGACATAGCTGCCGGTCGTGCGCGCCGTCATCGCGGTCTCGAACCTGGCCCGTGCGAGCGTGGCGACCGGTTCCAGGCTCGACGGGCCCGCGCCGGCGAGGACCTGCCAGTGGGTGACGGCGGTCGCGCCGTTCCAGCTGGCGTGGACGGCTATCCCCCCGACGGCGTCCCGGTCCACGGCAAACGCCGGCGGTGACGACGGGGCGCCGGCCCATGCGCTCTTGAAGGCCCGGTAGGACTGGACGTTCGTCGGAAACCGGCCGTCAAGCACGACCGAGCCGTCCGGGGCGAACTCGGTGTAGTACGGCTCGGTGCCCCAGCCCACGAACACGTGCCCGTTCGGAAGGATCTCGACGCTTCCTTCGTAGTAGGCGAGAAGCCCTGCCGGGTGGACGTAGGCGCGACGCAGCCGGGCCGAGCGCGCCGCCTCGTCGAGCGCGAGGAGCAGCGCGCGCGAGTGCGGCTCCTCCGGCGGTGTCGCCCCGTCGTCGAAGACGGTGAGCAGCCCGCCGACCCTTCGCACGTGGTGCTGCCAGTAGAAGTGCGTGCCGGGGCCCATCTCGAAGTCGTTGCCCTTCCCGCCGAGACGCCAGATGATCGCCCCGGTGGCGCGGCTCACCTTGTAGATCGTCCAGGTGTTCCGGGAGGAGATCAGGAAGTTGCCGTCGCTGTCGATGGAGACCGAGTTGATGTGGAAGTAGTCGAAGGCGCCCTTTGCCGGCTTCATGTAGCTCTCGGTGACCGGCACGTGGTCGAAGCTCCTCCATTCGAAGACGACGTCGCCCGTCGCGACGTCGATCTCCTGGGCGACCGAGTCGAAGACCTTGCCGTTCGAGGGGCCTCCGACCGCGGAGAGGTCGGCGTCGCGCTCGGCGTACGCGGTGACGATGACGGTGTCCTGCGGGGTGACGACGAGCTCGTGGAGGTCGGTTCGAAGACCGTTTCCGCCTTTGATGGTGGCGATCGTCTGGTAGGTCGAGTCGAGCAGGAGCGCCTCGCCGTAGCCGATGCCGTTCACGATGGCGCCCTGCCAGAAGGTGAGCACCGGCTTCCCCTTGTAGCTCTGCACCTGGAGGTCCGTGGCAACCCCTCTGACCGGGTGGAACCAGACGACGTTGCCGTGGCTGTCGAGGATCATCGCCCCGGGCTGGCCGGTCGCGTAGGGGCCGGACTGGTCCGAGCTCGCCGGCGAGGCGCCGGGCGCGAGGCTCGGGGTGACGAAGACGTACTCGCCGGGTGCGATCGCCCCCGGCACGGCGACTTGCATCAGCGGCGGGTCGAGATCCGGCCGGGACTTGAACCTCGTCCGCGGTGTCCCCGGCGTGAGGCGCGGTGCCGGCGAGGCGACCCGCGGTGCCGCCGAAGCGGCGGCGGGGCCGGCGAAGCCCGCGGCCCCGACGGCCCCCGTCACGGCGGCGCCCACGGCTCCGCGACCGACCAGGCCGAGGACATCCCGGCGCGACAGCTCTTCTCGTGCGTGCTCCCGTGCGCTCATCATTCGGACCCTACGCCCGTCTTCTGGCACGTCAATGAGGAAGACATGAGAGCTTCGTGACAGCTGCGTGACGGCTCCCCCCTCCGAGCCCGGCGGTCGTCGCCGCGGTGCCGCTTTCCGTCGAGCTCCTCGACGGTTCAGGAGCGCCGGTCGCCGTCGACGGGCGCGGGGTGATGAGCGGCGCGCCGGCGAGCCTCGCCGTCTGCGGTGCGCCGCCCTCGCCGGTCGTCGCCTTCGCCGGGCCCTGGCCGGCGGACGAGCGCTGGTGGGAGGCCGGGCGGCGCCGGCGGCGGGCGAGAGCTCAGGTCGTCACGGCCGGAGGCGACGCCTACCTCCTCGTGAGCGAGGGCGGGCGCTGGTCGGTCGAGGCCTCCTACGACTGACGGCACGTGCCGCCGAGCCTCGTCTGGAGGTGGCCGCACGCGCCGTCAGGCACCTCCCGGCCACCCGTTCACGAGCGGCCCGAGGGCGAGCGCGCGGCGAGCGCAGCCAGCCGGTCGGCGTGGTACCAGACGTCGACCCCGCCCGTCGTGACCGGCGGGCGCCCGAGGGCGACGACGAGGTAGGAAAGGACGAGCTCCGGCTCGGCGCCGGTCGGCTCGAAGACGACGGTGCCGATGTGCCAGCGGGTGAAGAGGTCGCGAACGCGCTGCAAGCCGAGCGGGTCGAGCGGCGGGGCGGGGACCGGGCTGGCGCTTCCGAGCAGCCCCGCCCTGAACAGGTTCTGCGTCTCGGTAGGGGGGAGCGGGTAGACGGCGCTCGTCCCGTGGCCGTCGGCGTCTCGCCTCGTCGCCTCGCCGCCGACGATCCGGAAGCGCATCCCGGATGCCGCCTGCCAGAGCATCGCCCTGTTGTAAGGGGAGTAGTCGTAGGGGTAGGTGAGCACGACGCTGCCGGAGGGGATGTCGCGCACCTGTGCCGAGGTGAAGTACGGGGGGATCGGTGCCGTCCTGGACGGGTACGGGAAGCGGGGCACGAGGGGGAGGAGCGCGACGGCGGCAGCCCCGCCGGCGAGCAGGCCCGCCGGCCACCTCGCCGACCACCACTCGGGTGGACCGGCCGGCCACCACGCCGCCCGCCGAGCGCCGCGGTCTCCGGCCCGCTGCGACGCCGCGCCGCTCCGGGACGCGGCGCGGCGGGGGCGCTCGGGACGGAGGAGGGCGTCGAGGCCGAGGGCGAGCAGGAGGGCCACGGCGAGGTCGACGTAGAGCGAGAAGCGCGAGGCGAGGATGCCGGCGAGCAGCGACACCTTGCGGAACAGGGCGAAGGGGAGCGGGATCGAGGTCGCGTGGTTGCCGATGCTGAGCGGCGAGCCGAGCGCGAGGACGAAGGCGAAGAGGGCGAGGAAGCCGGCGAGGGTGACGAGCTGGTCGCGCCGGCGGAACCACAGGACGGCGAGGACGAGGAGCAGGAGGGGGATGCCGAGGTAGATGCCGTTCTCGGCGACGTAGCCG
>JAKAOD010000196.1 GCA_021823365.1 Actinomycetes bacterium
GACGAGGTCAGACCTCGTCCTGCTCGAGGTCGAGCTTCAGGTTCTCGAGAAACTCGATCGGATCCGGGGTATCGCGCTCCCAGTCCACGATCCGCTGGAGCCATTGCATGTCCTCGGTCGAGTGGCTCCCGCCGCCATGACCGACACGCTCCTTGTAGTCCCAGTGCGCGGCGATGCCGTACTCGGCGCGCCGGTGCATCTCCTGGGTTCTTATCTGGATCTCGAGGGGCTTGCCCCGGGGGCCGACGACCGTGGTGTGCAGGGACTGGTAGAGGTTGAACTTCGGCGAGTTGATGTAGTCCTTGAAGCGACCCTGGACGGGCGGCCAGAGCGCGTGCACGGAGCCGAGCGCCGCCCAGCAGTCCTTCTCGGTGTCGAGGATGATGCGGATGGCGACGAGGTCGTAGATCTCGTCGAACTCCTTGCCGCGCAGCACCATCTTCTCGTAGATGCTCCAGAGGTGCTTCGGCCGGCCCGTGACCTGCGCGTCGACGCCGAGCGCGGCGAGCCGGCCCCGCAGCACGTCGACCACCTGGGCGAGCTCGGTCTCCCTTCTCGGCGCGCGCGTCGCGACCATCTGCGCGATCTCGGCGTAGCGCTTGGGGTGCAGCGCTCGGAAGGAGAGGTCCTCGAGCTGCCACTTGATCTCCTGGATCCCGAGGCGGTGCGCGAGCGGCGAGTAGATGTCGAGGGTCTGCTGGGCGGTGCGCCGCTGCTTCCACTCGGGCACCGCGTCGAGCGTGCGCATGTTGTGCAGCCGGTCGGCGAGCTTGATGACGAGCACCCGCCAGTCCTTCGCCATTGCGACGAGCATCTTGCGGACCGTCGCGGCCTGCTGCGCCTCCCGGGAGGAGAAGTGGAGGCGGTCGAGCTTGGTGACCCCGTCGACGATCGCCGCGACCGTCGACCCGAACGACGACTCGATCTTCCCGAGGCCGACGGCCGTGTCCTCGACGACGTCGTGCAGCAGGGCCGCCGCGACGCTCGTCGCGTCGAGGCCGAGCTCGGCGACGATCCCCGCCACGGCCACGCAGTGGGTGACGTACGGCTCACCCGAGAGCCGGCGCTGGCCCTCGTGCGCCTGCGCCGCAAGCGCGTAGGCATCCTTGACGATCGCGACGTCCTCGCCACGATGATGCGCTTCGAGCGTCTCTAGAAGCGCGTCGAGGCTGGAGCTCTCCTCCTTCTCTGCCGGCCTCTCTCCCGGCTCGGCGCCGAGGGTGCCGGTCTGGCCGGCGCCCGAGGCCGCGGCCCGACGGCGTGGCGGGGATCCGCCGGCGGTCAGGGGATCGGCGACAGCCATGCTCCAGGGTATCGCCGCGGGCCGATCTGCCACCGCCAAGGTCGCCGGCCCGGCCGGGTAGCCTTCCGACGGATGAGCGACGCGCCCGTGGACGACGCGCCGGTCTCGGAGGTGGCGGTGATCCGCGTGCGCCCGCCCTTCGGGCCGGCGCTGGTCGTGATCGCACTCGTTCTTGCCGTCACCGGGGCCGCGGCAGGGCTCGCGATCGCCGCCGGCGGCCCGCGCGGGGCGGGGGGCGCGTCCGTGGGCCGGCTCCCGGGCGTCACGCTCTCCGCGCGCGCGGCGGCGCCGATCATCCGCAAGATCGCCCAGGGCGGCGAGCCGCCCGCCGACGTCGCGCGCGCCCTGGTCGTACCGGCCGGCGCCGTCGTCGCGTCGGCGCACCGGCCGGCGCCGGCCCTCAACCTCTACAGCGCGTCGTTCCGCATCGACGTCCCGGCGCCGGCGAAGGAAGTCACGACCTTCTTCCGGCGCGAGCTCGCCCACGACCATTGGGCGCTGCTCGCCGAGGACGCGACGCTGGACGGGAAGGGCAGCAAGCTCTTCGCCAAGATCGGCAGCTCCGACGGGTACTACTGGGAGGTCGAGGTGCTCGTCCGGCCGGTCGCCTCGTCGTTCTCCACCTCGCTCGCCGGCGCGAGCGCGGGCACGAGCGCGTCGGTCTCGCTCGTCGAGCTCGGCGACGCCGACTGACCGGCCAGGTCGGCCAAGGCCGGACCTCCCGGCAGCGCCCATCCGGCGAGGACGCCGCCACCCCGCATGCCGTCGAGGAGCCAGGCCCAGACGACGAGGTCCGCAGGGTAGATGAGGTAGCCGAAGCGCGTCGCCGGCGCGAGGATCGTCGCGAGCAGCATCGCGAAGGCGACGTAGCGGGCGACCCCTGCCGGCGTGCGCGGGCGTAGGCGCCCGTAGACGCCGAGGGCGATGCCCGCGCCGACGATGAGGAGCAGCACCGTGACGGCGAGCCGGTGCTGCGGCAGGGCGTGCGTGAGCACCTCGCCGAGCAGCGGGCTTGCCGCTGGCGACTTCACCTTCGCGAGACCGAGCGGGAAACGGACGACGTTGTCGAAGAACGACGTCGGGTCGAGCCCGACGCCCAGGCCGAGCACCGGCGCGAGCACGGCGAGGGCGGCGAGCGAGTAGCGCAACGCGGCGGGCCTCCCCTCGCCGTCGCGAAGCGCCGGAGCCATCAACACGAGCAGGGGCCAAGCCGTGAACTTCAGCGTGCCGGCGGCACCGAGCGCCAGTCCGGCGAGGACGGGTCTTCGCCGCTCCGCCAGCACGAGGCCGAGGAGCATCAGGGCAAGCACCGGAAGGTCGTCGCCCCCGGTGACCATCGGCAACGCTCCGGTCGGGAGGGCGACGAGGAACTGCAGGGCACGCCCCCGGCGAGCGAGGCTGGCGTCGCTCCACAGGAGCGCGACGGCCCCGACGAGCAGCGTGAACCCGGTGAGCGCGACCCGCGCGTCCTTCAGCTCCGCCGGGAGCCTGCGGACGGCGTTGACGAGGCCGAAGGGCACCATGCCCGGCAGGTAGGGGAAGAAGGAGCTCTTGTCCACCTGGTGGGAGTCGGTCGAGGGGGGGATCCCGACCGTGGTCGGGTCCAGCAGGTACGGGTCCTGCGCTCTTGCCGCGCGGTCGCCGGCGCGCTCGACAACAGCGACCTCGGGCTGCGCGTGCGCTCCCGGCGCTCCCTCGGCACGCCAGACGAGCTGGGCGAGCAGCGGGGCGAGGACGGCGCCGCCGATGACGAGCAGGACGACGACGCGGCGCGTCACTGCGACGGCCGAAGGACGCCGCGCACCGCCGCGCGTGGCCCGCGCCACCACCAGGCACACCGCGGCGGCGGCCGCGTACGCGACGGCCGCCGTCTCTCCCCATCCCTTGTAATCGGCGGAGACCGACTTCAGCGCGACCCCGCCGGCGAAGGCCGCCGAGGCGAGGTAGATCCACGCGTCCTGCACGAGCGTAGGAAGTGCGGCGGCGCGGCGCCAGAGAGCGAGCACGGCGCTGCGCACTGTCGGATCGTACCCTCAGCCGTCACCGCCCGGCCGGAGCGCACCGCCGGTGCGCTCCGGCGAAGCCGACGACCTGCCGGCGCCGGCGCCCCGTCGCGGCGAGGTGCGGCCCGCCGCCGAAGCCCGCGGCGGGACTCAGCGGTCCGGCTGGGGCGTGTAGCGCAGGTAGGGCTTCACCGTTCGGAACCCCTTCGGGAAGCGCTCCTTTGCCTCGTCGTCGCCGATAGCGGGGGCGATGATCACGTCCTCGCCCTCGGTCCAGTTGACCGGGGTCGAGACGGAGTGCTTCGCCGTCAGCTGGAGCGAGTCGAGGACACGCAGGATCTCCTCGAAGTTCCGACCGGTGCTCGCCGGGTAGGTGATGGTCAGCTTCACCTTCTTGTCCGGGCCGATGACGAACACCGACCGCACGGTCAGGGTGTCGTTGGCGTTCGGGTGGATCATCCCGTAGAGGTCCGACACCTCGTGGTCGGGGTCGCCGAGGAGCGGATAGTTGAGCGCGTGGCCGGTCGCGTCTGCGATGTCCCCGGCCCAGCCGCGGTGCGACGCCACGTCGTCGACCGATATCCCGAGCACCTTGGTGTTGCGCTTGTCGAACTCGGGCTTCAGGCGCGCGACCTCCCCGAGCTCGGTCGTGCAGACCGGGGTGAAGTCCTTCGGATGCGAGAAGAGGATGCCCCACGAATCGCCGAGGTAGTCGTAGAAGTGGACCGTGCCCTCCGTCGACTCGGCGGTGAAATCGGGGGCCACGTCACCCAGCTGCAGTGCCATCTGGCGTTCTCCTCTGCTTCTGTGATCGTGCTGTGCTTCGCTGCAGCATACCGGGTGCCCGGCAGAAAGTCGACCTATGAGGTCAGATTTTGGCGGCTCCCGGCCGATCCCGGCCGGCGCGGTCCGGCGGCGGCGCCCCGGCCGCGCCCGGACCTGCGAGCCGCCGCCCGCGCCGGTAGCTTGCCCCAGATGAGTTGGCGCAGGTTCGCGCGCCCGAGCGCCGACGCCTGGTGCGTGGCCGCGCTCGTCGTCGTCCCTCTGATCATCTATCTCCCGCCGGCGCTCGCCGGCCGGCCCGTGATGCCGGGCGACGACCTCGTGCAGAACTACCCCCTTCGCGTCCTCGCCGGTGAGTGGCTCCGCGCCGGGCTCCTCCCGGCGTGGAACCCGTACATGTGGAGCGGCACGCCCCTCCTCGCCGGGTGGAACGCCGGTGCGCTCTTCCCCGGCACCTGGCTCTTCGCCGTTCTCCCGGGTGTCGCGGCGTGGACGGCGAACCTTGTGCTCACCTACGCGATCGGCGGCACCGGCGCCCAGCTGTACCTCCGCCGCCTCGGCTGCCGCCCGCTCGCGGCGTTCCTTGGCGCGCTCGTGCTCACCTACACCGGGTTCATGAGCGGCCAGGTCGTCCACCTCGGCCTCGTCGAGGGGGCCGCGCTCGTGCCGTGGATGCTCGTCGCCCTCGACGTGCTCGCGACTCGTCGCTCGGCTGGACGCCGCGTCGACCTGCGGCGGGCCGCCGGCGGCGCAGCGCTGCTCGGGCTGGCCGGAGGGCTGTGCGTGCTCGCCGGCGACCCGCGGGCAGTGACGAGCGCCGCAGTGCTCTTGGCGATCCAGCTGCTCGCGAGCGTGTGGCAGCGTGATTCCGCCCGGGCCAGCGTCCTTCTCGGCGCGGGAGCCGGCGCCGCGCTCGCCGCCGCCTTGTGCGCCGGCCAGTGGCTCCAGGGTCTGAGCTTCCTCCACGGCTCCCAGCGCGGCATCAGCGCCTACGGCTGGTACGTCGCGGGCTCGCTCCCGCCTGGCCAGCTCGCCGGCCAGCTCCTGCTGCCATTTTCCCTCGGGACGAACGGGAACCTCGGCCAGCCGATCTACCAGGCGAGCTACAACCTTCCCGAGGTCACGATCGGGGCCGGCCTCGTCGCGCTCGTCGCCGCTCTCGCCCTCCTGCCCGAGGCGCTCACCGCCGCGTGGCAGCGGCTCCACCGCCTGCTCCGGCGGCCGGCCGGCGGCGCCGGGGAAGCGACGGTCGCCGGGACGCGACCATCCGCCGTGGGCGGCGCTCGACGTCCGCTCGGTCGGTGGTACGTGACGCTCGTCGTCGGCATCCTGCTCACCCTCGGCGGGCACACCCCGGCGGGTCGCCTCCTCGCGCGCGTGCCCCTCTTCGGCGGCGAGCGACTGCAGAACCGCAACGCCGAGATCGTCGACCTCGCGCTCGCCGTGCTGCTTGCGTTCTTCCTGGACGACCTCCTCGGCGCCCGGGCTCGCCACGCCGCAGGCCGGGCGCCGGCGCCGCTCCGGACGCCCTGGCGCCGGGCGCTCGCCACGCTGCCCCCCGTCGCCGTCGTCGGCGCCGTCGCCTGGGACCTCCTCGCGCCCGCCTCCCTCGACCGCGCGCTCTCGGCCGGCCGGCCCGAGTCGCCCGCCCTCGTCAGCGGGCTCACCCCGTACCTCGGCGTGAGCCTCGCCCTCGCGCTCGTGGTGGTGGCGGCCGTGCACCTCCCGAGGTGGGGCCCGCTGACCCGGCGGGCCGCCTTCGTCGCTCTCGCCCTCGCCGACGTCGGGACCTACCTCGCCAACGCGCCGTATGCGACGGCACCTCCAGGCACCCTCGCGCCGCGAACCGCCGAGGGCACCGAGCTGGCGCGCCTCGACGGGACGGGCGGTCGCTTCGCGATCTTCAACCCCGACTACGCGTTCTCGAGCTCGGCGGTGACCTCGGCCACCCGGCTGCTCGGCGTCGTCGACCTCAACCTCCTCCGGCACCTTCCAAGCGTCCAGGGCTACGGCTCGATCGTCGGCGACATCTACGCCGAGGCGACGGCGACCCACGCGGTCGAGCAGATCGCCCTCAACGACCTGAAGGGCGCCACGTCAGGGGTGCTCGACCTGCGAACGCTCGTCACGTTGCCGAGCTACGCCAGCGGCGCCCTCGGATCGGA
>JAKAOD010000197.1 GCA_021823365.1 Actinomycetes bacterium
CCGTCGGCGACCGCTGCCGCGACGACGTCGCCGATCCGCGACGCGCCGTCGAGCATCGAGTACTCGGTGTGCTGGTGGAGGTGGGCGAACGACCTCGCCGTACGCGTCCCTCCGGGCCCAGCCATCGCGTCCTCCACAGCTCGTCCACACGCGCCGTCCACCGCTGTGGACGAACTACAGCCCTGTCATTCGTCCGCCCGGCACGTTAGCGCGGGCGGCCCGCCTCGAGCTGAGCCCCGGGCGTCAGAGGTAGGGCCCGGCGCGGCCCGCCTGCTCGCTGGTCGAGGCGGCCGGCAGGCTTCGCCGCCGCATCTCCTCGAACTGGGCCCGCGCCGCGACCTGCTGGGCGAACAACGCCGCCTGGATCCCGTGGAACAGGCCCTCGAGCCACCCCACGAGCTGGGCCTGCGCGAGCCGGATCTCGGCGTCGCTCGGCTCGTCTGAGGAGAAAGGCAGCGCCAGCCGGTCGAGCTCCTCGACGAGGTCCGGCGACAGCCCGTCGGCGAGCTCGCGGACCGAGCTCTCGTAGATCTCCTTCATCCGCTGCCGGCTGGTCGGGTCGAGGGGCGCCTGGCGCACCTCCTCGAGCAGCTGGCGGATCATCGAGCCGACGCGCATGACCTTCGCCGGCTGCTCGATCGACTCGGCAGTCCCCTCCAGGGTCGCCTCACCCTCGCCGTCCGCGTCGACGGCGCCGGCGTGCCGCCCGCCGCCGGTCCGCTGCTCGATCGAGGGGACGTTGGCGCTGTCGTGCTCGCTCATGGATCGATTCTTACCCAGGAGCGGAGCGAGCGTGGTGATGCCGCGCCAGCTCGCCGGGCGACCGGGCCGCGCGAGGTGCCCGGCGCAGCCGGGGTGCTCAGGCGCCGGTGACCCGGCGGAGGTCCTCGAGGGAGAGCTCGGCCGTGACCTCGCCGCCGCAGCGGTCGCAATGCGCCGTGTGGCGCCACGACCTGAGCAGCCGCGTGCCCGAGGAGTCGAGGTAGACGACGAACGCCTCGGAATCGGGGTCGAGCGCCAGGTGGCTGTAGCTCCGCCACTGCGTCGCGACCGACGAGGACATCCGCGGGCCCTTGAGGACCCGGCAGAAGCGGTGCCTCCCGGGGTCGAAGAGCCAGGTGCTGTGGCAGGACTCAAGCACGACGAACTCGGGTGCATCGACCGCGGCGGCCAGCAGGTGCGGCGCCGTGCGTAGCGGGGCGGAGCCGACCTCGCGCCGCCCGCCGGAGCGGGATTGGAACAGCTCGCGTACATCCACAGACCCGATCATGCCCGCCCCCTGCGACGACCCCGACGCGGGCGCATTGCAGTCTCGTGAATATCGCGACGATCGGAGCGAGCGGGCGGCGGGTCGCCTCCGGACCGCGCGGCGGCTGGCCGGCACCCGAGACCCATGATCCCGGAGCCCCACGCGGCCGCGCCGGCTACACGAGCGGCCACGGGTACGGCCGGCGCTCGACGTCGGGTGCGGGGAAGCTCGGCCGCTCCAGCAGCCGGCGCGCCCGCGCCGCGAGGCTCGCCACCTCCGCTGCGTCGAGGAGCCCGCCGAGTCGCGCCGGCACCCCCCGCGCGATCTGCTCGCATCCGGCGACCAGGGCGGCGGGCAGCGGCTCGCCGGCGAAGTCCCACATCACGGTACGCAGCTTCGGCGAGCGATGGAAGCACAGCCCGTTGTCGATGGCCCAGACGTGCCGCTCAGCGTCGAGGAGCAGGTGACCACCCTTACGGTCGGCGTTGTTGACGAGGAGGTCGAAGCCGGCGACGAGTCGCAGGGCGTCGAGGAGCGCGGGGTCTTCGAGAAGAGTGAAGTAGTGCTGCTCGAAGTCGGCTTCGACGAAGCGCTGGAGCGAGCCCGGGCCAAAGGGCGCGTCGGCGCGCAGCACCGTCTCGGGAACGATCGACAGCTCGAGCGCCGTCGACAGCTCGTAGGCCGCGACCTCCCGGCGGTACAGTCCGTCGGGGAAATCGCTGAGCGGCCGCTCGCCGGCCGCCGGCTTGTAGATCGCCCGCCCGCTGCGCTCGCCGAGCTGCACGCTGGCGAGCAGCGTCACGTTCGAGCTCCAGGGCATGCGGCCCTCGACCTCGACCTCGCCCGCCTCCAGCAGCTCCAGCCACCGCGGTCCGGCGGCCGGGCGACCCGTCAGGTCAGCGGGGGGTGATGCCCGTTCGTCCTCGGGCACGTGTGACCCCTCGCGTCCAGCGGGTACCCGCACAACGGGCACGGCGGCCTCCCTGCCTGGACGAGCCGCACGCCCCGCACTGCCAGCGCCACGGCCTGCTCGCGCGTCAGCGACAGGCTCGCCTCGCCGCCCGGCGGATCGTCCCCGGAGACGCGCTCCTCGGCCAGCACGACGACCCGGTCCGCGCCGGCGTCGTAGGAGACGGCCAGGGTGCCGACGGTGAACTCGGGCTCGTCGAACTCCTCGAGCTCGAGTCCCTCCTCGTCGACCTCGATCGGCCCGGCGAGCCCCCGCAGCAGCCGCCCGAGATGCGCCGCCAGCGCACCGACCTGCTGCTTCTCGAGCTTCAGCGTGAGGAGTGAGCTCCCCTGGCGGGCCTGGATCAGGAAGACTCGGGCGCCCACCGGGCCGATCGTCCCGACCGTGACCTTGTCGGGCGAGCCGAGCTCGTAGGAGGCGCTCACCGTGCCGGCACCCCTGCCCGCGCCCGCGTTCCCGCCCTCGCGCCTGCCCGCGCCGGCGCCCCTTCCCCCACAGGGTCGATGCCGAGGGAGGCGAGCTCGCCGGTCGAGTTCACCGTGAGCACCTTCGGACCGCTCGGGCCGTAGGCGACGATGCTCACCGAGCAGGGGGACACCGTCGTGCGCTGCAGGAGGTCGAGCGGCGCGCCGAGGGCGTCGCCGACGGCGACCTTGATCGGGTCGGCATGGGAGACCGCCACGACGACCTCGCCAGGGTGTCGCGCGACGATGCGCTCGACCGTCGCCGCGACCCGAGCCCGCAGCTCGGCGAAGGACTCTCCGGAGGGGAAGCGGAAGCCGGAGGGGTTCCGGAGCACGGCGTCCCACGCCGGCAGGCGGCGGAGCGCCGCGAGCTCCCCGCCGGTCCACTCGCCGAAGTCGCACTCGAGCAGGCCTCGCTCGATCTGCACCGGCTGGCCGAGCGCTCGGGCGACCGCCACGGCGGTCTCGCGGGCGCGCTCGAGCGGCGAAGAGTACACGGCGGTCACCCTGGAGAGAGCAGCGAGGCGCTCCCCCGCCTGCTCGGCTTCGAACCGGCCCTTCTCGGCGAGATGGAGGCCCTTGGCGCGCCCGGGAAGAACCTTGCCCGTCGTCGGCGTCGTCCCGTGGCGCACGAAGCACACGACGGTCGGACGCGCCGCAGCTCGAGCACGAGGAGACATGACGCCCAACGTAGCGTGGTCGGAATGCAGCGACCGCCGCCTACGGACGCACCCGACCGCCGCGCGCCCACACCCGGCGGGCGCGCGTCCGGGTCCGATGAGCGCCGTCGGAAGCTCCTGGACCTTGCGACAAGGGTGGTCGACTGCCGCCGATGCCCGCGCCTCGTGGTCTGGCGCGAGGAGGCCGCGCAGAGCCGGCGTGCGGTCGCCTCCGGCGAAGGCTACTGGGCGCGGCCGGTGCCCGGCTTCGGGGACCCCGACGCGAGGCTCGTCCTCGTCGGCCTCGCGCCCGCGGCCCACGGAGGCAACCGCACGGGCCGCATGTTCACCGGGGACCGGTCCGGCGACTTCCTCTTCTCGGCGCTGCACCGGGCGGGCTTTGCCAGCATGCCCGAGAGCACTGGCCCTGACGACGGCCTGCGGCTCTCGGGCGCCTACGTCACCGCCGCCGTCCGCTGCGCGCCGCCGGCCAACCGGCCCCTGCCCGAAGAGCGCGACCGGTGCGCGGCGTTCCTCGCCGAGGAGCTCGAGATCCTGAGCGGCGCTCGCGTCCTTCTCGCCCTCGGGGCCTTCGCCCTCGACGCGCTCTGGCGGCTCCCCCTCGTCTCGATGGGCGCACCGTGCCGCCGGCCCCGCTTCGCGCACGGCGCCGAGCTCGCGCTCGCGCCAGGGGGCCCCGGGCAGCGCCGGCGCACGCTCGTGTGCTCCTACCATCCGAGCCAGCGCAACGTCTTCACCGGCCTCTTGACTCAGGAGATGTTCGACACCCTGATGGTCCGGGTCCGCGCCCTCGCCGATCGCTGAGATCGGTGAAGCGAACGATCAGCCCGCCGTCACCGGGATCCGCGCCCGCCCGTCCGCGCCCGGTGCGCGCCGGCGGCTTGCACGCGAGAGCTTGGCGAGCAGGGGCAGCACGCCGGGGTCGTGCTCTACCGGCCGGCGCTCGAGGGCGCCAGCGGCGATCATCTCCTCGACGAGCTTCTCCCCCCGCTCGGTGCGCACGAGGGCGAGCGTCCAGTTGCCGAACGCGCCGATGCCCCCCGCAGAGATGTCGGCGTGCTCGGCCGCGAAGTCCGGGCACTGCAGGCATCCCTCCCGGGTCCACTGCCGCGCCTCCTTGAGCGGGACCTCGTGATAGGCGCCGTCGCGCGTCCAGATCTGGAAGACCCCCTTGATGTTCATCTTCCTGATGTCGGCCCGCGCGAGCCCGTAACGCTCTTCGAACAGCTCGGGGAAGATCGCGTCGTCGAACGTCTTCGAGCAGAGAAGTCCGATCGTGAGCTGGAAGCGCCTCGCCACCTTCCCCGCCCGGCGGGCGGCCATCGCGCCCGGCGCCGATGCCTGGCAGCCCATGCCTACGAGGGCAAGCCGTTCGGTCCCCCCGGCGAACGCCTCGGCGTAGGCAAGTGTGTTTGCCGAGTAGGTGTAGCGTGAGCCCGCCGCTGCCAGGACCTCGGCCCGGGTGCGCGCCACGCCGGGGATGGCCTTCCAGCTCGTCCCGTCCCCCTCGAGGTAGGACACGAGCGCCGCGTCGACGACGTCGTGCTCGAGCGCCCAGACGAGGACGGCGGAGACGAGACCGCCGTCCTGGCCGGCCGCGAGGAGCTCGGCGTCGGTCGCCCGGAGCAGCACCGTCTCCCGCGCGATCCCCGAGAGCTCCTCCTCGGCGCGGATCCGGCCAAAGAGGTGCTCGTCGATCTCAGGCTCCCAGCTGCGGAACCGGGGGCAGGCCCGGGTGCAGAGCGTGCAGCCCCGAAGCCCGTGCGTGCAGTTGTCGGGTCCCCCTTCCTCGGGGACGTGGAAGGGGCGGTAGTGGCCGTCCGAGTCGTCATAGCCAAGCACGTCGTAGGGGCAGGCGATCACGCAGGCCGCGCAGCCGGTGCAGGCTCCCGAGATCACCACCTCGCTGAACAGCTCCGCCCACTGGGGCTTCTCGGGCGGCATGCAGGCTACGCCTCGACCGCCTCGAGGACCTTGCCGGCGTGCCCGTCGGCCCTCACGTTGTACCAGGCGCGCTCGATCCGCCCGTCGCGGCCGACGAGGAACGTCGACCGGATCACCCCTACCGAGGTCTTTCCGTAGAGGGTCTTCTCACCCCATGCGCCGTAGCGCGCCATGACGGCGTGGTCGGCGTCGCTGAGCAGGCGAAGCGTCAGCCCGTGGCGCTCGCGGAAGCGGCGGTGCGACGCCGCGGGATCCGCCGAGATGCCGAGCACGTCGACGCCGAGCCCGGAGAAGTCGGGGAGGCCGTCGTTGAACTGACACGCCTCCGTGGTGCAGCCAGGGGTGTCGTCCTTCGGGTAGAAGTACACGACGACGCGCCGGCCCGCGAACGCGGCGAGCGAGACCTCCTCGCCGTCCTGGTCCGGAAGCGTGAAGTCCGGGGCCTTGTCGCCCTTGGAAAGCCTCGACACGCTGCATCCTCCCCGCTTGCACGCTCTTGCCCGCGACTGGCACGAAGGCTAGCCGGGCTGCGTCGCGGTACGCGGCTGCCGCCGGGCGGCGGCGCGTCGGGAGGGAATGACCGGAAGGGGGCCCCGAGGATGGCAGACTTGAGCCATGCCTGGTGGCGCGTCCTTCGAGCAGCTCGGGATCGACCCCGCCCTCGTCGCCGTGCTGCGGGCCTCCGGGATCGAGAAGCCCTTCCCGATCCAGGCCCTGACGGTCCCCGACGCCCTCGCCGGGCGCGACGTGTGCGGCAAGGCGAAGACAGGCTCGGGCAAGACGCTCGCCTTCGGCCTCCCGATGCTGATGCGCACGCCGCACGCCGGGCCAGGCCGGCCCGCCTCGCTCGTGCTCGTCCCGACTCGCGAGCTCGCCGTCCAGGTCACCTCCGTGCTCGCGCCGCTCGCGTCGTCGGTCGACCGCCGCATCGGCACCGTCT